>NZ_JBPQTK010000116.1:0-19776 GCF_051386315.1 Micromonospora sp. URMC 107 | reverse complement strand
CCCCCCCCCCCCCCCCCCCCCCCCCCCGCCCCCCCCCCCCCCCCCCCCCCCCCCCGCCGGGGTGCTCGAGGCCGGTGGCGATGCACCTAGCGGGTCAGCGGCCGCACGTCCCAGACCCACACGTCCCGGACGCGCTGTCCCGGGCCGAAGCAGGCGTCGAGGACGGTGCGCAGCTCGGCCTCCCTCGGATGCGACGGCAGCACCACCGCGTCGGCCTTCCACCACCGCACGTCGGCCACGGCCTGCTCCCGCTCCGGGCCCGTGACGGTGGGCGGCCGGGTGCCCGCCCCGACGGCGGTGAGCAGGACCGCCGTTGGGCGGGGCGCCACACCCCACCGGCCGGTGTCGTCGGTCGGCGAGGTGGGGCCGAGGAAGTAGCCCTGTGGGACGGCGAACCCGGTCAGGCTCGCCGCACCCCAGTAGATCGAGGTCATGTTGTGCACGGGTACGGGCACCAGGGTCCGGCCCTCGGCGACGTGGTCCCGCCACGCCCCCGAGGTGACGAAGGACGGCACCTCGGTGCGGCCCTTCGCCTCCAGCGGCGTCGGCAGCATCGGCAGCAGCGCCGCCGCCAGCGCCGCGCCCGCCAGCACCCGCAGCGGCCGGCCGACGTGGGCGTCCGACCGCTTCGCCAGGGCCGTCACCCGGTCCAGGCCGAACGCCAGCAGCAGCCCGATGACGACGGTGGTGATCAGCGCGAACCGGGCGATCACCATCGCGTCGATGATCGGCAGTCCGTTGATGAGCGCGAAGGGGGCGGGGATGTCGGTCTTCCGCGCGCCCCAGCTCAGCGTCGAACCCAGGGCGAACAGCCCGGAGGCGACGCCGACCAGGGCGAGCACGCGCACCCCCAGCTCCCGCCGGAGCGCGGCGACCGCGACGGCCACCAGCACCAGGACCGGCCAGCCGTAGAAACTGGCCTCCTCGGTGGTGTTGGCGGAGAGGCCCTTCGCGCTGTTCGGCCCTCCCCCGATGGACTCGGTGGCGTAGGCGACGAACGACCCGAGCTTGAGCGAGTAGACGTCCGGGTTGCCGGGGTGGCCGACGCGGTGCTGCGGGCCGGCGAACTGCATCCACAGCGGGTAGGCGGTGACCACGAGCACGAGCGCGCCGGCGATCCCCAGGGCGGCGAGTGCGGACGGCGCGCGGCGCAGCGCCTCACGCGGCCGGAGCAGCACGTAGGCGATCGTCGCCATCGCGGCACCGAGCGCGACCAGGAAGAGGATCTCCAGGCCGACGTAGAACTGGGCGGCGACCAGCCCGCCCAGGACCAGCCCGTTGCGAACCGCCGCGCCGGGCCGGGCCAGCAGGACGATGCGCCAGACGATGAACGGCACCAGCCACTGGGCGGTGATGTGTGGATGTCCGTTGCTGTGCGCCACCATCGCCGGCGCGAAGGCGCAGAACAGGCCGCCGACGAAGGCCGCCGCCCGGGACCCGACCAGGTGCCGGGACAGCACCCAGTACCAGGCGAACCCGGTGCCGAGGAGGTTCAGGGTGAGCAGCAGCAGGAACGACAGCGAGGGGCCGCCCAGCACCGTGACCGGGGTGAGCAGGATGCCGGTCAGTTGCATGCCCACGTTGGCCACGAGGTTGACGCCCTCGGGGGCGTTCTGCAGCGTGGTGAAGAAGGGGTTCTTCAGGTGCGTCGTCGCGTGCGCGGCATGCGCCAGCATCCACTCGTTGAAGCCCTGGTCGTCGGGCCGGGTGCCGAGCAGGCGGCCGTCCGGGTCGCGCCAGCCCCGCACGGTCAGCATGAGCGCGCCGAGAAGGTAGACCGCCGCCGCGAGCAGGTCGGCCAGCCGCGAGCGGGTCAGCCACGCCGGGCCGGACCACGCGTACCGCCGGGTCGCGGGCGCCGGGGCGGCCGGCGCCTCCGGGACCGCCGCGTCCCCATGACCGGCGGGTGTGCCCGGTTCGGCGAGCCGGCTGGCCGCCGGGTCCGCGCGGGACCCGTCGGGCGTCGATCTGCTGCTCGCCACTTGTTCCGTAGGCCCTGTCGTCACGACCGCGGATCTTAGCCGCGCCCGGCCGACCGCGAGCCGCCCGGCGCGCGGACGGCGGATCGCGACCGGCCACAAGTGGGCCCCTCTGGACGGCGCGCGGCGGGCCCATCCGGACGGTCGCGGGTGAACAGGGCCAAACAGTGCCGTCAGGACGATCCGTGCCATCCCGGCACCGCGACGACGCACCGATGTCGCGCATCGGCGGTTTCGGCGGACCCGGCGTAGATTTGGAACGGCCTGTTGGGCTGAGGCAGAATTCGTCGACATCCAGGGACCGTGCCGGGGCACGCCGGCTGCCCTTCACGAAACCACTCGGAGGAGCCACCCAAGTGAAGGTCATCAGCGTGGTCGGGGCCCGTCCCCAGCTGATCAAGCTCGCACCCATCGCCGCAGCCTTCGCCCGCACGGAGCACGAGCACGTCATCGTGCACACCGGGCAGCACTACGACGCCGACCTCTCCGACGTCTTCTTCTCCGGGCTCGGCATCCCCGACCCGGACGTGCACCTCGGCATCGGCTCGGCGTCGCACGGCGTGCAGACCGGCAAGGCCCTCGCCGCGCTGGACCCGGTGTTCCTGGCCGAGAAGCCCGACTGGGTCCTGGTCTACGGCGACACCAACTCGACCCTCGCGGGCGCCGTCTCCGCGGTCAAGCTGCACCTGCCCGTCGCGCACCTCGAGGCCGGGCTGCGCTCGTTCAACCGGCGGATGCCGGAGGAGCACAACCGGATCCTCACCGACCACGCCGCGGACCTGCTCCTCGCGCCGACGCAGGAGGCCATGCGGCACCTCGCCGCGGAAGGGCTCGCCGACCGGTCGGTTCTCGCCGGCGACGTGATGGTCGACGTCTGCCTCGGCGTACGCGACGCGGTGCTGGCCGGCCGGCACCCGGCCCCCGCGCTGCCCGAGGGCATCAACCCCGGCGAGCCGTACCTGCTGGCCACCGTGCACCGCGCCGAGAACACCGACTCCGCCGAGCGGCTGGCCGCCCTGGTCGACGCGTTGGCCGACCTGCCCGTGCCGGTCGCGCTGCTGGCGCATCCGCGCCTGGTGGCCAAGGCCGAGGAGCACGGCGTCAAGCTCGCCCGGGGCGCGGTGCACGTCGGGCGACCGCTGCCGTACGCCGGCATGGTCGCCGCCGTCATCGGTTCCGCCGGTGTGGTCACCGACTCCGGCGGGCTCCAGAAGGAAGCTCACCTGCTGGCCCGGCCGTGCACCACGCTGCGTCCGGAGACGGAGTGGATCGAGACCCTTGAGGGTGACTGGAACCGACTGGTGCCCGAGCCGGCCGCGCTGAGCCGGGCGGAGTGGATCGACGTGGCCACCCGGCCGGCGCCCACCGCCGACCGTGGCACCCCGTACGGCGACGGTCGGGCCGCCGAGCGCGTCGTCTCCATCCTGGAGTCGAGGTGAACATGCCGGACAACGCGAAGACGGACGCATCTCACCTGCCCGTGCTAGCTTCTCCCTCCGTGTCAGCATCCTCTGGAAACGGACGTTCGTCGTACTCCGCCCGCTCGGGCCGGCGCGACGAGCGGGTCCGGCCCCACCTGATCTACCTCGCCATCGGGTTCCCACCGGCGGCCAAGAGCTGCGCGTACCGGATGCGGGAGACCGCCAACCAGTTCCGTCGGCTCGGCTGGGACGTCACCGTCGTGACGATCGCCGCCGCGTCGTGGGAGCGGGACTCGGGGCTGGACTACACCCTCTCGGAGAACGTCGATCCGGGCATCGAGATCGTGGAGCTCCCGCTCGCCCGGGAGGACCTCGAGACCGACATCCGCAAGTTCAGCGAGGAGCGCGCGCTGCGCCCGGACAAGTGGCTGACCAGGCTGCGCAAGCGGGAGCAGAAGCAGTTCCCGGAGCCGGTCTTCGGCGGCTGGCGCGGCACCCTCGAGCGGGCGGTGCTCGACGTCCACCGCCGGCACCCGGCCGACCTGCTGCTCGCCAGCTGCGTCCCCTACGTCAACCTGGCCGCCGCCTGGAAGCTGTGGGAGGAGTGCGGCGTGCCCTACGCCGTCGACTTCCGCGACGGCTGGTCGATCGACGTGGTCAACGGCGGCGAGGCGTTCACCCCGGACTCCGAGGCGGGCGTCTGGGAACGCAAGATCATGGATCACTGCCTCTCGCTGTGGGTGGTCAACGACCCCATCGCGGAGCACTACCGGGCCCGCTACCCGCACGTCGCCGACCGGGTGCACGTGGTGCGCAACGGCTACGACAAGGACAGCGTTCCGGCCCAGCCGCGCAAGGCCGACCTCGACGCCGGTCTCACCTTCGGCTACCTGGGCACGGTGAACTACTCCCGGCAGCAGTTGAGTGTCGTGCTGAACGCCTGGCGGGCCGCGCGGCAACAGGACCCGTTGCTGCGCAACGCGAAGCTCGACATCCGGGGCCACATCGGCGCCGGGGCGAACCGGGAGGCGAACAGCCTCACCGAGCTGATCCGCGACGCCGAGCAGGACGGCGTGTCCTTCGGCGGGCCGGTGCGCAAGGCGGAGGTGGCCGACACCTACGCCGGTTGGGACGCCCTGGTGCTGATCCTCATCGGCGGTCGCTACGTCACCTCCGGCAAGGTCTACGAGTACATGGCGACCGGCCTGCCGATCGTGTCGGTGCACGAGGTCGACCATGACGCGTCCCGGGTGCTGACCGGGCACCCGCTCTGGAGCGGCGCGTTCGGGCTCGACGAGATGAAGCTCACCAACGCCTTCCGGGAGGCCGCGCGGGCGACCCTCGAGGCCACCGACACCGAACGGGCCGCGGTGCGCGCCCACGCCGACCCCTTCACCCGGGAGGGACTGATGACCAGGGCCGTACGGCAACTGGCCGAGTACGCGCTGAGTGATCCGCACGATCTGCCGGTCAACGGCGCTGCCGTCCATCCGGCGGGCGCAACCCCGACCACCGGTGCGGCCGAGTCCGTCCGGGCGGGCGGTGTGAGCGCATGACCGAGGTGTTGCTGGTCGCGGGCACGCCGCCCCAGCCCGGAATCCTGTCCGGCGCGGTGCGCCGGCTCCGGGAGCAGGGCGCACGCGTCTACCTGGTGGGCGCGCTCAACCCGGACGAACTCCCCGCCGACCTGGGCGTGGACGGCCTGTGCGCGTTGCCCGAGGCGATCGCCAAGACCGCACCCAGCAGGACCGCGCTGCGCGCGGGGCCCGGCGAGCGGGTGTGGGCACGGATCCGCCGTGAGCCGTGGCTGCGGGAGCGGTACCGCAGCGCCGACGTGCTGGTGGCGATGGACGCGCACGCCATCTACACGGTGTGGCGGCTCGCCCAGCGCAACCGCACCGCCGACGCCCGCTACGGGGTGGCGGCCGCGGTGCAGGCCATCGCGGAACGGAAGATGCGTCCCGCGCCGAGCCCGCTGCAACGGCTGACGAACGGGCTTCCGTCGTCCGACGTCGTCCGGCAGGGCGTGAGCCGGCTGGTGCACGCCGCTCCCCACGCGGCGGTGTCGGCCGTCACCGCCCGGCCCCTGATGCGCAGCAAGATCGGCACCCAGCTGTGGCTCAGCGCCGTGCAGGCACCGCGGATGCCCGACTCGCTGCGGGCGAAGGTGGCCCGCCAGGTGGCCGACAGCATGGCGTGGGCGGGCCGTCCCGACGGCGAGGCGCTCATCCTCAACGCCACGGCGCGCAAGCTCAGCCAGCCCGCCGCGCGGGCGCGGATGCTGGCGGACGCCGCCAGCCGGCAACTCAAGGCCGGCATCGCCCCCCGCGACCTCAAGCCCGCGGTGGAGGCGCTGCTCTCCGTCGCCGACCAGCGGCACCGGGTCGACGAGAACGCCGCCGCCGCCAACCTGCTCAACCGGGCCATGACGCTGGCCTTCGACCGGGTGCTGCACATCGACCAGCTCAGCTCGCCGCTGGCGCAGGATCCGGAGGGCTTCATCGCGCCGTTCCGGCGGTCGCTCACGGCGACCACCGTGGCCGCACCCCGCGGGCGGTTGCAGCCGGCGGCGCCGCCGCCCACCGGGCGGCCGTTGCGGCTGCTCATCGCCACCAGCGCCAACGACAACTTCCTGAAGCTGATCCGGGCGCACTACGAGGCGCACCCGGACGTCGAGGTCCGTTTCCTCGACCTCGCGGCGAACGCCGCGCTCAAGAGCGTGACCTGGGCCGCCAAGTCGATGCTCGAGCACCGGCTGTCGGCGGACCAGACGGCCTACGGCGCGAAGGTCGAGGACCGGCTGCGCCCGCACCTCGACTGGGCCGACACCGTGTTCGTCGACTGGTGCGTGGCGCCGGCCGCGCTGTTCACCATGATCGATCCCGGCACCACCCGGATCATCGCGCGGCTGCACAGCTACGAGGCGATCTCCCGCTGGCCGCACATGGTCGACTTCTCGCGCATCGACGACCTCGTCTTCGTCGCGGACCACATCAAGGACCTGACCACCACCCTGGTCCCGCAGTTGCAGGGCGCCGACGCGCCTCGGATGCACGTGCTGGACAACGCGATGGACCTGCGCGGTTTCCAGATCGACAAGGCTCCGGAGGCCCGCTTCCAGCTCGGCATGGTGGGCATCAACCAGGTCGCCAAGGATCCGCGGTGGGCGATCGAGGTGCTCCGGCTCCTGCGCCGGCGGGACGACCGCTACCGGCTGCTCCTGGTCGGCGGGGAAATGAACCCCGACGTGAGCATCGCCACCCGCGAGTACCTGGAGGCGTTCCACCGGGACCTCGCCGAGCTGGAGCCGTCGGGCGCGGTCCGCCGGCTCGGTCCGACCAACGACGTGCCGAAGATGCTCGCCGACATCGGCGTCATCATCAGCTCCTCGGTCCGCGAGGGGTGCCACTGCGGCCTGATGGAGGGGGCGGCGAGCGCCGCCGTCCCGGTCGTACGGGACTGGCCGTTCTTCGCGGGCCGTCCGCACAGCGCCCGCACGCTGTACCCCGAGGGGTGGGTCATCGGCACCCCGGAGGAGGCGGTCGAACGGATCCTCGCCACCACGGCCACCGAGGAGACCTGGCGGGCCACCGGTCGGGCGGCGTCCGAGCACGCCCTGCGGGAATGGGACTGGTCCGTCGTGCAGCACCACTTCGACCGGATGATCCTCGACGGCGGGCAGAGCTAGCCCGACCGGAACGTACGACGAGGCCCCACACCGGATCCGGTGTGGGGCCTCGTCGGTGTCTCGGCTGTCCGCCGTCAGGCGGACCGCGGGGACGGGGTCAGGGCGGACCGGCGGCCGTCCGCTCCGGAATCGGCGGCGGACAGCTCCTGGTCGGGAGCGCCGAGTCGGCTGTCGCGCAGCTCCGCCCACTGCAGCGAGTGCCGGATGCCGTCCTCCAGCGAGAGCCTCGGCTGCCACCCCAGCAGTTCCCGGGCTCGCTCGCTGCGGGTGTACGTGCCGGCCGAGTCGCCCGGCCGCGGGGGCGACAGGCGGGTCTCGATCGGCCGGCCCAGCACGTTGGTGAACGCGGCCAGCAACTCGCGGACCGTGGTGCCGTTGCCCGTGCCCAGGTTGACGACCTCGTAGCCGGCGCGGCCCGGGGCGAGGACGGTGTCGAACCGGCGCAACGCCTCGACGTGCGCCTCGGCGAGGTCCCACACGTGCACGTAGTCCCGGATCCCCGAGCCGTCGCGGGTCGGCCAGTCGGTGCCGGTGACCTGGAACGGCTCCCCGGTCCGCGTCGCCTCGATCATCTTGCCGAGCACGTGCGACGGGCGGGCCAGTTGCAGGCCGGTCCGCATCCGGGGGTCGGCGCCGACCGGGTTGAAGTAGCGCAACGAGATGACCCGCAGCGCGTACGCCCGGGCGCTGTCCTGGAGCACCTGCTCCACCATGGCCTTGCTGTGCGCGTACGGGCTGTTGGCGGCCACCGGGGACGTCTCGTCGACCGCGAAGTCGTCACCGGGCTGGTAGATGGCCGCCGAGGAGCTGAACAGGAACCGGTCGCACCCGTTGGCGACGAGCGCGTCGAGGAACTCGACCGTCTTGCCGACGTTCTCCCGGTAGTAGCGCAGCGGGTGCGCGACCGAGTCCGGCACCACGATCAGCGCGGCGCAGTGGACGGTCGCCTCGATGTCCGGGTGCTCCGCGAAGATGCGGTCGACCAGCTGCCGGTCGGCGATGTCACCCCGGTAGAAGATCCGGTCCCGCACGAACTCGGCCCGGCCCGTGCTGAGATCGTCCAGGATCACGGGTGTGAGGCCCGCGTCCAGGCAGGCGGAGGCGATGGTGCTGCCGATGAAACCGGCGCCCCCGGCGATCAGGACCTTCATGCGTCGACTTTCCCGGTGACGGAGGCGATCGGCACGGTGACGCCGTCGCTGGCGGAACGGAGGACGGCCCCGGCCACCTCGACCGTGCGCAGGCCCTGCCGGAGCGTCACGATGTCGCTCTCCTTGCCCTCGACCGCGTCGCGGAAGCGCTCGTGCTCGACCAGCAGCGGCTCCCGCTTCGGGATCGCGTAGCGCACCATGTCGCCCTCGGCGACGCCCCGGAACGCGCGCAGCGCCTCCCACTCGGTGTCGATGGCGCCGTTGGCGTAGAAGGTGAGGTCGGCGGTGAGGGTGTCGGCGACGAAGCAGCCCCGGTCACCGGTGATGACCGTGGACCGCTCCTTGAGCGGGCTCAGCCAGTTGACCAGGTGGTTGACCATGGTGCCGTCGGCGAGCTGCCCCACCACGGCGACCATGTCCTCGTGCAGCCGGCCGCTGCGCGAGACCGTCCGGGCCGACACCGAGGTGTACTCCTGGCCGGTCACCCAGCTGGTCAGGTCGATGTCGTGGGTGGCCAGGTCCATCACCACGCCGACGTCGGCGATGCGGTGCGGGAAGGGGCCCTGCCGGCGGGTGACGACCTGGTAGACCTCGCCCAGCTCGCCCGCCTCCAAGCGGGTGCGCAGGTTCTGCAGGGCGGGGTTGTACCGCTCGATGTGCCCCACCCCGGCCACCAGGCCGGCGGCCTCGAAGGCCTCCACGAGCCGCAGCGCCGCGTCGACGCTCTGCGCGAGGGGCTTCTCGATCAGGGCGCTGACGCCGTTGGCGGCCAACTCCAGGCCGATCCGCTCGTGCAGCGCGGTCGGGCAGGCCACCACCGCGTAGTCGACGCCGAGGGCGAGCAGGTCGCCGAGCTCGGGCACCACCGGCGCCCGCAGCGTGCCGGTGGTGTCGCCCGCCGGGTCCACGATGCCGACCAGCTCGACGCCGTCCAGTCCGGCGAGCACGCGGGCGTGGTTGCGGCCCATCGCGCCGAGGCCGATCAGGCCGGCGCGCAGCTTGCGTCCGGCGCTCATCGGGCGCCTCCGGCCAGGTTCGCGCCCTCGGCGATGCGCTCCAGCTCGGCCTCGGTCAGCGAGGGGTGGACCGGCAGGGAGACGACCTCGGCGGCGGCGCGCTCGGTCTCCGGCAGCTCCCAGGGGCCGGGCTTGCCGTCCGCGGTGAGGTACGGCTTGAGCCGGTGGATCGGGGTCGGGTAGTAGACCGCGTTGCCGATGCCCAGCTCGGTCAGGCGCTGCTGGGCGGCGTCCCGGTCACCGCGCACCCGCACGGTGTACTGGTGGTAGACGTGGCGGGCGGCGTCGGCCACCGGCGGGGTCACCATCCCGGTGATCTTCGAGTCGAGGAACTTGGCGTTGGCCCGGCGCTGCTCGGTCCACTCGCCGAGCTGGCCCAGCTGGACCCGGCCGATGGCCGCGGCGACGTCGGTCATCCGCATGTTCGCGCCGACGATCTCGTTGGCGTACCGCTGCTCCATGCCCTGGTTGCGCAGCAGCCGCAGGGTGCGGGCGAGCCCGGCGTCGGCGGTGCTGACCATGCCGCCCTCCAGGGCGTGCATGTTCTTGGTGGGGTAGAAGCTGAAGCAGCCGGCGGTGCCGAACGCGCCCACCGGGGTGCCGTGCAGCGCGGCGCCGTGCGCCTGGGCGGCGTCCTCGACGACGGCCAGACCGTGCCGCTCGGCGATCGCCATGATCCGGTCCATCGCGGCGGGGTGGCCGTAGAGGTGCACCGGCATGATCGCCACGGTGCGCGGGGTGACCGCCGCGGCGACCGCCTCCGGGTCGACGCAGAAGCTGCCCGGCTCGATGTCCACGAAGACCGGCTCGGCGCCGACCAGCCGGACGGCGTTCGCGCTGGCCGCGAAGGAGAACGACGGCACGATGACCTCGTCGCCCGGGCCGAAGCCGAGCGCCATGAGGGTGAGCTGCAGGGCGGACGTGCCCGAGTTCACCGCGACGCAGTGCCGCCCGGCGACCAGCTCACCGAACTCCTCCTCGAAGGCCGCGACCTCGGGCCCCTGCACCACCCGGCCGCTGCGCAGCACCCGCACGGCCGCTTCGATCTCGGCTTCCCCGATGATCGGCCGTGCCGGGGGGATGAACTCTGGGTGCGGCCCAGCCATGGGGATTCCTCCTGTGTCGAACGGGCGCGGGGGTCTCGGGGTGCGATACTAGTCCGCTGGGCCACGGGTGGGGCCAGCCGAGGGCGTCGTCGGGCGACGGTCCGACGGGGTTCAGATCAGATCCGCGAGCGGGGCGTCGAGGACCTCGGGCGCTGCGTCGACCTGACCACCGCATGCTACCCGCAGCCCCGCCACGATCGCCGATGCCATCCTGGCGAGCTCGGCGGAGTCGAGCGATCCCCGGGAGATGGCCAGCCGCCAGTAGACGGGCCCGACGATCAGGTCGGCCGCGGCCTGCGGGTGCACGGCGGCCGGCAGCTCGCCCCGACCGACCGCGCGGCCGATGACGATCTCGCCGACCCGGTCCTGGTAGTCGTTGAGCGCCCGCTGGAGGGTCGCGGCGATCTGCGGGTTGCGCGCCGCCTCGGCGAGCAGGTCCGGGATGATCTGCGACGCCAGCGGGTGGCTCAGCGCCCCGGACACCACCAGGAGCAGCAACTCGACGTCGCCGTCCAGGCTGCCGGTGTCCAGCAGGGGGAGCTTGCGACCGGCGACGGCGGACACCATGTCGAGCACCAGGTCGATCTTGGAGCGCCAACGACGGTAGATTGCGGTCTTGCTCACCCCGGCCCGGCGAGCCACCGCCTCGATGGAGAGCCGGCCGTAACCGACCTCGGCCAGCTCCTGCATGACCGCGCGGCGGATGGCCGTGGTGATCTCGCCTCGGAGAACCGCCGCGCCGGCCGGCACCCGTCTCTTATCGGTCTTCACGTGCAACAATGTAGCGCAGCGACGGTACGGTTGCGTCCCGACGTGTTTTCCACTACGGTTCGCGCTGCGACGAGGCGGCGCTCCGCGCACTGGCCACGCTCATCACGTCGTCGCGCGCACCCCGTCGGTACGAAAGATCGGAGCGCCAGATCATGGCCAACACCACGGTGGCCGACCCGGATTCCGGCCTCACCGGGGCCGAGCTCGCACACCGGTACGGGCTCCGGGTCGCCGGGGAGCGACCGTCGCTGTCCGAGTACGCCCGGAAGCTGTGGGCGTACCGGCACTTCATGACAGCGTATTCCCGGGCGAAGGTCGCCTCCTCGTTCAGCAACACGCAGCTCGGCCAGCTCTGGCAGGTACTGACCCCGCTGACCAACGCGGCGGTCTACTACCTGATCTTCGGCGTGATCATGTCCCAGGGCCGGAACGTCCCGAACTTCATCGCGTACCTGTGCACGGGCGTGTTCATCTTCATGTTCACCCAGAGCGCGGTACTCAACGGCACCAGCTCGATCACGTCCAACCTGGGGCTGATCCGGGCGTTGCAGTTCCCCCGGGCCGCGCTGCCGATCACCGCCACGCTCATCCAGCTCCAGCAGCTGCTCATGGCGATGGTGGTGCTGGCCGGCATCGTGCTCGTCACCGGGGAGCCGATCACCCTCAAGTGGCTGATGATCGTGCCCGCCCTGCTCCTCCAGTCGGTCTTCAACGTCGGCCTCACCATGATCATGGCTCGGCTCGGCTCGAAGATCACCGACCTGAAGCAGGTCATGCCGTTCGTGCTGCGCACCTGGATGTACGCCTCCGGGGTGCTCTACAGCGTGACCCTCTTCCGGGACCACCTGCCCGGCTGGGCGGCGACCGCTCTGGAGTGCAACCCCGTCCTCATCTACATCGAGCTGGCCCGGTACTCGCTGCTGGAGTCGGCCCACCCGGAGCACATCACGTCCTCGCCGACGCAGCTCTGGCTGCTCGGCGTCGGCTGGGCGGTGCTGTTCGGGATCGGCGGGTTCATCTACTTCTGGCGCGGAGAAGAGGAGTACGGCCGTGGCTGACCAGATCCAGCCTGCGGGCAGCGCCGTCGCGGAGCAGCGGCGCATCCCGACCGTCGTGGTGGACGACGTGCACGTCATCTACCGGATCCACAAGGGCGCCACCGGTGGTACCAGTCCGGTCGCCGCGCTGAAGCGCATCGCCTCCCGGACCAACGCCCCGAACATCCGCGAGGTGCACGCGGTCAAGGGCGTGAGCTTCACCGCCTACCAGGGCGAGGCGATCGGGCTGATCGGCAGCAACGGCTCCGGCAAGTCCACCCTGCTGCGGGCCATCGCCGGGCTGCTGCCCGTGAACCGGGGCGCCGTCTACACCCTGGGCCAGCCGTCGCTGCTCGGCGTGAACGCCGCGCTGCTCAACGACCTCTCCGGCGAGCGCAACGTGGTGATCGGCTGCCTGGCCATGGGCATGTCCCCGGAGGAGGTCAAGCGCCTCACCCCGGAGATCATCGAGTTCTCCGGCATCAACGAGCGCGGAGACTTCGCCTCGCTGCCGATGCGCACCTACTCCTCCGGCATGGGGGCCCGGCTCCGCTTCGCCATCGCCGCCGCGAAGAAGCACGACGTGCTGCTGATCGACGAGGCGCTGGCCACCGGCGACCGGAAGTTCCGGGCCCGCAGCGAGCAGCGGGTCCGGGAGCTGCGCGCGAGCGCCGGCACCGTCTTCCTCGTCAGCCACTCCATCGGCTCGATCCGCGACACCTGTGAGCGGACGATCTGGCTGGAGGGGGGCGTGCTGAGGATGGACGGGCCCACCGACGAGGTCGTCCGGGCGTACGAGGCACACAAGTAGCATCCCCGGGCGCAGCGCCCGGTGGCAGCCCCACAGCGACGCGCTAGGGTTTTTCCGGTAACCGGTGGCGCCCCGCCATCCGCCGCCCACCCCGCGCCACCCCCGAGAAGCGAGGACCGCCACATGACGCAGGACCACACCGTCGCCCCGGCCACCGCGAAGGCGGGCCCGGCGCCGTGGCGGCCCTCGCGGACGGTGGCGGTGGTGCTGGCCGGCGGCACCGGGACCCGGCTGGGCCTCGGCATCCCGAAGCAGCTGTTGAAGATCGCCGGCAAGCCGATCATCGAGCACACCCTGGCGGTCTTCGAGGCGGCGCCCGAGATCGACGAGATCGTCGTACTGATGGCCACCGGCCACGTCGCCGACGCCCAGCAGATCGTCGACAAGGCCGGCTTCCGGAAGGTCACCAAGGTGATCGAGGGCGGCGACACCCGCAACGCCACCACCCGGATCGCGCTCGACGCCGTCGGCGAGGGCGACTGCAACATCCTCTTCCACGACGCGGTGCGGCCCCTGGTCAGCGGCCGGATCGTCCGGGAGTGCGTGAACGCGCTCTGGACGTACTCGGCGGTCGACGTGGCCATCCCCTCGGCCGACACGATCGTCCAGGTCGACGAGGACGACTGCATCACCGACATCCCGGTGCGCTCCTCGCTGCGCCGGGGCCAGACCCCGCAGGCATTCCGCTCGGGCACCATCCGCGAGGCCTACCGGCTCGCCGAGGGCGACCCGCACTTCGCCGCCACCGACGACTGCGGGGTGGTGCTGCGCTACCTGCCCGGCACGCCGATCAAGGTCATCGACGGCTCCGACGAGAACATCAAGGTCACCCACCCGGTCGACGTGCACCTGGCGGACAAGCTCTTCCAGCTCGCCGCCGCGCAGGCGCCCCGGGTGACCGACGAGCGCAGCTACACCGAGGAGCTGACCGGCCGGACCATCGTGATCTTCGGCGGCAGCTACGGCATCGGCCACGACCTCGCCGAGCTGGCCCGCCGCTACGGCGCGCAGGTCTTCCCGTTCAGCCGCTCCAGCACCGGCACCCACGTCGAGCGCGCCGAGGACGTCGAGGCGGCGCTGAAGACCGCCTTCGAGGCCACCGGCCGGATCGACCACGTGGTGGTCACCGCCGGCATCCTGGAGAAGGGCGCCCTCGCCGAGATGGACCAGGAGACCATGGACCGGGTGCTCCAGGTCAACTTCGTGGGGCCGGTCATCGTCGCCCGCCAGTCGCTGCCCTACCTCCAGCAGACCAAGGGTCAGCTGCTGCTCTACACCTCCAGCTCCTACACCCGGGGCCGGGCCCGCTACGCGCTCTACTCCTCGACCAAGGCGGCCCTGGTCAACCTCACCCAGGCGCTCTCCGACGAGTGGGCGGAGTTCGGCGTACGGGTCAACTGCGTCAACCCCGAGCGCACCGCGACCCCGATGCGCACCAAGGCGTTCGGCGAGGAGCCGGAGCACACCCTGCTCGCCGCCGAGACCGTCGCCCGGTCGTCGCTGGACGTGCTGATCTCGGACCTGACCGGTCAGGTCATCGACGTGCGCCGCGCGCCGGGCGAGGTGCCGACCCAGCCGGGGCCGACACGGGCCGAGCGCGACGCCAGCCTCGCCGACGCCGGCTGACGCGGTTCTCGGGCACGGCGGGAGACGGAGCCGACATGCGTGGTGACCTGGTACGCAAGCTGCTCGCCCGCGCGCTGGCCACCGGCCTGGCGGTGCTGGCGTTCCTCGTCGTCGCGCTGACCGGCGCGACCGGCTGGGGGCTGGGGCTGGCCGTGGCCGCCCTCGCGGCGGTCACCTGGGAGCGGCGGGTGCGGCCGGGCGCCGACAACGCGGCGGAGACCGCGCTGGTCGCGGCGGCGATCCTGGTCGGGTACGCCCGCCGCCTCGACGCCGGGTTCGACCCCGCGCTGGCCACCACCGCACTGGCCCTGCTGGGGCTGGTGCTGCTGGTCAATCCGCTCCGGGACGCCGGCGGCCTGGAGGTGCGCGCCGCGAACCTGCCGGTGCGCACCTGGACGCCGCTGGTCGCCGCCCGCCTCGGCGACGCGCTGGCGGGGCTGCTCGCCCTGCTGGCGCTGGCGGCCGTCGTGGGTCTGCCGGCCGGCGTCGCGCTGGCGGCCGTCGCCGTGGTCGCCGGCGGCGCCGCCGCGGTCGGGCTGGACCTGGCCAGGCGCCGGTTCCGGCCGGGGGCCGGCGGCTCGGCGGTGTCCCGCGCGCTGCGCGGGCACCAGCCCGAGTTCCTGCTCCACTTCTCCGCGCCGCCCGGTTCGGAGTACCAGGTCACCATGTGGCTGCCGTACCTGGAGCGGATCGGCCGGCCGTTCCTGGTGATGGTGCGCGAGCCGGAGTTCCTGCCCGTGGTCGCGGCGGCCACCCGCGCGCCGGTCGTCTACTGCCCCACCACCAAGGCGATGGACGAGGCGCTGGTGCCGAGCCTGCGGGTGGCGTTCTACGTCAACCACGGCGCGAAGAACAGCCACTGCATCCGCTTCACCCAGCTGACCCACGTCCAACTGCACCACGGCGACAGCGACAAGGCCCCCAGCGCCAACCCCGTCTCGGCGATCTTCGACCGGATCTTCGTCGCCGGCCAGGCCGCCATCGACCGGTACGCCCGCGCCGGGGTGGACATCCCGGCGGAGAAGTTCGTCATCGTCGGCCGCCCGCAGGTCGAGGCGATCGAGGTACGCCCGGAACCGGCGCACGGCCGGGGCAACCCGACCGTGCTCTACACGCCGACCTGGACCGGGCACCACGCGGACGCCAACTACTGCTCCCTGCCGGTGGCCGAGACCCTGCTGCGCCGGCTGCTCGACCGGGGCGCGACGGTGATCCTGCGGGCCCACCCGTACACCTCGCAGAACCCGGCCTCCGCCCGGCAGCTGGGCCGGCTCGCCGAGCTGCTGGCGGCGGACCGGGCCCGCAGCGGCCGCCAGCACGTCTTCGGCGCCGCCGCGAGCCGGGAACTGACCCTGACCGAGTGCGTGAACCGCTCGGACGCGCTGATCTCCGACGTGTCCGGGGTGATCTCCGACTACCTCTACTCCGGCAAGCCGTACGCGGTGACCGACATGGGGGACTCCGGCGACCGGTTCTGCGAGCAGTTCCCGCTCGCCGCGTCGGGCTACGTGCTGCGCCGCGACATGTCCAACGTCGACGAGGTGCTGACCGCGCTGCTGGACACCGACCCGCTGGCGTCGGCCCGGTGGGCCACCCGGAGCCGCTACCTGGGCGACTTCCCCGCCGAGTCGTACGCCGAGGCGTTCCTGGAGGCCGCGCGGCGCCAGCTCGACGGGGGCTGGAACCCGCCGGCCCCGCGCGCCGCGGGCGGGACCGGCCTGCCGCTCGACCCGGACGACGCGGCGCTCTCCCCCACCGCCTGACACCCTGCTCGGGCGCCCCTCTCCGGGTCAGGCTCCCGCCGCTGCGGCACGCGACGGTCGTCCGCACCCGGAATCCTCGACGCCGCGCCTCGGGGCGGGGCAGCTGTCAGCGGTACGGGTCGACGAGGGCCAGGACCGCCTCGGGGGCCTCCACGTGGGCGTTGTGGCCGAGACCGGGCAGGGTGGCGACCGGCACGCCCAGCTCCTTGAGCTGGGCGTCGGTGACCATGGGGTCGTGCTCGCCGCGGGCCAGCAGCACCGGCACGTCGGTCGCCGCCAGCAGGGCGGGCAGGTCCGGCGCGCCCACGCCGAACGCGGCCGGGTCCATCGCCAGCCGCCAGCGGCCGTCGACCTGCCGCAGCCCGGCCTCCACGACGGGATGGTCGGGGGCGAAGAGCCCGGTCAGGCCGGCCACCCGCAGGTAGCGGCGGGCCGCCTCGTCCCGGCTCGCGAACCAGGTCACCGGGCGGGCGGCCAGCTCCCCCGCCTTCGCCAGCTCCGCCGGCGACCAGACGGCCTTGATGCCGAGCCCGATCACGGCGTCGACCGGCAGCCCGGCGCTCCGGGCGGCCAGCGCCAGGCCGACCACCCCGCCGAGGGAGTGCCCCAGCACGACGAGCCGGTCCCCCGCCGCGAGCCCCGTGGCGATCCGCGCGGCCAGCCCCGGGAAGGAGTACGCCGGCAGCGGCGGCGACCAGCCGTGGCCGGCGAGGTCCGGCGCCAGCCACCGCCCCGCCCAGCGACGCTCCAGCAGCGGCGCCCAGGGCAGCCACACCTCGCCGGTGGCGCCCATCCCGTGCAGCAGCAGGAGCACCCGCCGGCCGTCCCGGTCACCCGATTCATCGACCATGGGGCGCAGTGTGCCACCACGGGACGCCGCGGGCGAGGGCCCTGACCCGGACACGACAACGGGCGCCGACCCCCGGGACGGGGAGCCGACGCCCGGCGCTGTCGCTCAGGCGGAGTAGCCGCGGGTGGCCGCCCAGTTCGCCAGGGCGATGGTGCTCATCCAGTACGACGCGGTCGCCGGGTTCGCCGAGTCGGCGATCTTCACCAGCCGCCCCTCGTCCTGGTAGCCCACGACGGCGATGTAGTGGCCGCCGGGGAAGGAGTGCCAGCCGCCTTCGGTGTCCGTGGCGCTGCCGGCGACGTTCACCACGACGCCCCGCCCGTCGCCGATGGCCGCGACCACGTCGGCCTGGAGCCGGTCCATCTGGGCCGGGGTGGCGGCGCCGCCCGGGATCATCCGGGTACGGTACGGGTCGCCCTTGACCGTCGCGTTCAACACGCGGGTGGTGTCCTGGGCCGAGTCGGTGCCCATCTGGTCGGTGCCCAGCTGGGCGCCGAGGGCGTCCTGGCTGCGCGCGATGCCGGCGGCGCTGAGGGCGTGCCGGACGGCCGCCGGACCGCAGTTGTAGAAGGTCGTCTGGGCCTGGTAGTCGTAGTCCAGGGTCTTGTCGGCCGGGGGCTTCGGCGGGGCCGGCTTGCGGGTCACGTCCGGGTCCGGGGCGGCGCTGGTGGCGCTGGCCGAGGGGGCGGCGCTGGACGGGGCCGGGGCGACGCTGGACGGGGCGGTCGCGACCCGGGCCTGGCTGCGCGAGGCCGCGGTGTCGTCCCGCAGTTCGGTCGCGGCCACCGGGGCCTGCGCGGCGGCGGGGGCCTCGTCGGTGCCGGCCAGCAGCGCGCCGGAGCCCGACGCCAGCACGAGCGCCGCAGCGGACGCGGCGGCCAGCTGGTACGGACGCTCGGACGTGAGGCGACGCAGCTGTCGCTTGAGGTGGTGCTTCACGGTTTCCTCCACGGGCTCGGGGGTGAGCGGTCGTCGGTCCGCGCCGAGGGCAGGGCGGACCGCCGCGCGGACGGACGTCCGGGCGGGTCGTGGACCACTCAGGGGATGCGCCCGGGATGCCGGGCGACGGACGGTGACCGGTGGGTCAGCTCGTTACCGGCGGACGGACGAGCACAGGCACCGCGGCGCCGTGGAGACGGCGGAACAACCGAGGGGTGGACGGGTGTGGCATGGGGATGGAACTCCTTCCGACACCGCCGACCGGGTTAGCTGACGGATTCGGGCGGGAAGAACGCCCTACCACGGGCCCAAGGCCCACGGATTCACCCCAACAAGCACTGGGTCCCCGGTTCGTCGTTCACGATTAGGCGGGTCGGCGCGGCGTCGCCTCTGGCGATCGGGTACCGCACCGGACGCGCCGACACTACTGGCCGGCCCAGGCCCTGCCAACCCCGTCCCACCTGGTTAAACCTTGATCTAGCGGCAATTTTTGCGGGCACTTCGCCACTGACGCGACTCAATGGGACGACCGTTTCTGAGCGCACCTTAGGGTGACAACGGGACGAGTGGCGGACATCGGCGTCGAAAGCCCGGCGGGAATCGACCGCGCCGCGCCGGTTGACCGGTTCGCCGGCATGGTGACCGGCGTCACCGAAGGATTCCTCGACGTCGCGGGGACGGCGTGCGGTCAGCCCACCCGGGCGGGCCGCCAGCGCGCCGCGGGCACGGGCCGGGGCGCGGCGGACGCCGCCCGCGGCGCGGGGAGCCGGCCCGGGCGGAGCCGGGCCGCCGCGGCGTACGCCTCCACGGCCAGCGCCCGCGCCGCCTCGGCGGCCAGGTCGGCGTCGCGCCACGCGGCCCGTTCCCGTTCGGCGGCGGCGCGGTGGCGAGCGCGCTTCGCGTCGCGTACCGCGCGGGCCAGCACGATCTCCTGCTCGGCCGGGTGCCGCCGGGGATCCCAGCCCGCCCGGCGGGCGAACACGTCGCTGAGTTGACGGGCGGAGAGGTCCCCACGCCAGTGGGCGGCCATCGCGGCGTGGTGCAGCCAGCGCTCCCGGGCGGCGTACTCGGCGGGCGTGCGTGGGGTGTGCGGGGCGGGCAGGAGGGCGGCTGCGGTCAACCGGCGGGCGGCCGTCTCCGCCTCGTCGTACGCCTGCCAGGCCCGGTCGGCCTCCTCCTGCGCGGCGAGCCAGTCGGCCCGTCGCCGCCGGGCGGTCCGGGCGGCCCGGGCCGCCGCGACCGCCACCTCCTCGGCGTAGCGGCGCAGGTCGGCCGCGTCGGCCACCTCCGTCGCGGGATCGTCGGCCGGCGGCGCTACCGGAGCGTCGACGGGACGGGCCCACTCGGGGCGGGCGACCAGCACGGCGAGCACGGTCAGGGCCAGCAGGAGCAGGACCGACCAGATGACGGCGGCCTGCGGCACCTCGATCAGGAACTGGTAGAGGACGGTCTCCATGGTCGGCACCTCACGGACGAGTGCGGCGGCGGGGCGTACGCGCCGCCCCGGGCGACCGGCGTGGTGACGCCATGGGCCGCCGTCGGGCGGTGCGGGGACGAGGGTTCGGTGGGCGCGGGCACGGGCGCCGGCCCGTGCGGGTGATGCGGCTCAGCCGCGCGG
>NZ_JBPQTK010000115.1:0-19981 GCF_051386315.1 Micromonospora sp. URMC 107 | reverse complement strand
ACGCGGCGGGGCGCCGGGGCAACGCCCCGACGCCCGGCCGAAGGACTGCCGGTCAGGCCGGCAGCATGGTGTTCGCCGCCAGCAGCAGCTTCCACTCGCCACGCTCGTAGGTGAAGGTCTGCGCGGTGACGAAGTGCTGGTCGACGCCGAACTCCGGGATGCGGAACCGGGAGTCGAGGACGAGCAGCGCGGTGTCGCAGCCGTCGACGACGCGCTGGCGCTCCACGAAGGTGGACTCGAACGTGAGCGTGAACAGGTTGGTCAGGTGCGCGGTGATCGCCGCCCGATCGGGGTGGTGGGCGCCGCTCGGGTCGATCTCCACGGCGTCCGGCCGGTAGAACGTCATGAGCCGGTCGACGTCGCGGGCGGCGAACGCCGCGTCGCGCTGCCGTACGGTGTGGTCGAAACGGCTCGCGCAGTTGGGACGCCTGCGCTCCCGGTCGGCCTCCGGAGGGCTCGCCTGCGCGGGCGCCACCAACAGACCACCGAGCATCGTGACCATCACTGCCAATGCGACCTTCTTCACGCGACCTCCCGTGTGACGGATGGGTACGCCCGGCCGAATTCGTGATCCGGCCCGCCGGCGGGACAAAGTTGGGGACCACTGTGCCAGCACCGGCGGCCGGGGCCTTCTCCCGTCGTGCGGTCTCGGCCGGAGGCGCGAGCCGTTCTCCTTTCGAAACGGCCGACCCGTCGACATTTCCGCAATTCTTCGAATGCCGCTGGCGGGTATTCGCCCTACGATTCGGGACCATGACCAGAATGCTCGTCACCGGCGGTGCCGGCTTCATCGGCGCGAATTTCGTTCATTACACGCTGCGGAACCACCCCGAGCACGACGTGTGCGTGCTCGACGCGCTCACCTACGCCGGCAACCGGGACAACCTGCGGTCGGTGGCCGGACAGATCCGGTTCGTCGAGGGCGACGTCTGCGACGCGGACCTGGTCGACCGGCTGGTCGCCGCCTGCGACGTGGTCGTGCACTTCGCCGCCGAGTCGCACGTGGACAACTCGCTGCACGACGCGGAGCCGTTCGTGCGGACGAACATCCTCGGCACGTACACGCTGCTGGAGGCGGTGCGGCGGCACGACCGGCGACTGCACCACATCTCCACCGACGAGGTCTTCGGCGACCTGCCGCTGGACTCGCCGGACCGGTTCACCGAGGAGACCCCGTACCAGCCCTCCAGCCCGTACGCGGCGAGCAAGGCCAGCTCCGACCTGCTGGTGCGGGCCTGGGTGCGGTCCTTCGGGGTGGCGGCGACGCTGTCCAACTGCGCGAACAACTACGGCCCGTACCAGCACGTCGAGAAGTTCGTCCCGCGCCAGGTCACCGCGCTGCTGGCCGGCGACCGGCCGAAGCTGTACGGCACCGGGCAGAACGTCCGGGAGTGGACCCACGTGGACGACCACAACGCCGCGGTGCACCTGGTCCTGGCCGACGGCCGGCTCGGCGAGACCTACCTGATCGGCTCCGGCGACGAGCGGAGCAACCGCGAGATCGTCGAGCTGGTGTTGGAGCTGATGGGTGACCGTGGCGGCTACGACCACGTGCCCGACCGGCCCGGCCACGACCTGCGCTACGCCAACGACTCGTCGAAGCTGCGCGACGAGCTGGGCTGGCGGCCGGTCTACTCGGACCTGCGGGCGGGGCTGGCGGCCACCATCGACTGGTACCGGGACAACCGTTGGTGGTGGGAGCCGCTGCGGGACCGCTCCGAGGCCAGGTACCGGGTGCTAGGCCGGTAGACGACGGATCCTGCGGTCGGCCCGGCCCGCCGGGCCGGCCGGCGGGCGACGAGAATCGGCGGCGGTGGGTCCGCACCCACCGCCGCCGAGTCGGATGCGGGCAGCTCCCGCGGCCCCGCCACGCCCGCCGCGGCCGGCGGGACGGTCGGGCCGCGGGAGCTGCCGCGACAGGGAGCTGTCAGCGACCGGCCATGGCGAACTGGCCCGGGGCGCGGCCGGCGCCGGCCGGCCCCCGGTACGCCTGCGCGATGTCGAGCCAGTGGTCGGCCAGCGCGCCGGAGGCGGTGAGCCGGAGGTCGTCGCGGTGCCGACGCCTGGTGACCAGCAGGCAGAAGTCGTGCGCCGGACCGGTGATCCGCTGCTCGGCGTCGAGGGGCCCGAAGTCCCACCGGGCACCGGAGGGGGCGGTCAGCTCGAAGCGGAACTCCTCCTCCGGCGGCGTCAGGTTGCGGGCCAGGTAACCGAAGTCCCGGACCCGCACGGCGAACGCGACGAGGTGGCGGATCCGGTCGGTGACCTGGCGGCGGACGCCCAGCGCGTCGGCGATGTCCTGGCCGTGCGCGAACAGCTCCATCATCCCGGCGCTGGCGAGGACCCCGGGCGGCAGCGGGTTGACCAGCCAGGGCACCATCTGCTTCGCCGGTACGGCGGCCAGGGCCTCGATCGCCGTGTCGCGCTCGGCCCGCCACCGGGTCAGCAGCACCTCCGGCGGCTCCGCCAGGTACTCGGCCATCGCCTGCTCGACGTTGGCGTCGAAGTCGGTGCCGAGCTGCGAGAGCATCGCGGTGAACCTGGCCGGGGCGGCGGCGGCCAGCCCGGCGAGCCGGAACGTGGCGGCGAGGTGGGCCACCTGGTGGCTGATCGTCCAGCCGGGCGCAGGGGTCGGCATCGCCCAGCCGTCGGCGTCGAGGCCGGCGACCAGGCTGTCGAACTCTTCGCCGTCCGCCGACAGGGCGGCTATCACGTTCTGGGAGGCGGTCACGTCTCTGTCCTTCCTGAGGGGATAGGCGAGGAGTGCGCGGCACCGCGAACCAGCCACGGTGGGCGCGGGCTGCCGGTGGATGTCCGCTCGCCGCCCGGGGACGGAAGACCCCGCTCATCCGGTCCGGCACAGGGCCGCCGTACGCCCGTTCGGCGACGTGCCTCCACTATGTGGCCCGGGTCCGCCGGGCGTCTTCTCCCGCCGTGCGGTGCCGCCGCCCGCCGGCCGCTTCCTGGGACGGCCACCGCCGGCGGCGGCGGTGGCGGCGCGGCGGCCCGGTCAGCCCCGGGCCGACGCGGACGCCTCGTCGGTGCCGCCGGCCGGGGCCGCCGGGGCAGCGCCGGCCGGCTCGTCGGCCGGGCGCACGCGCCGCAGCAGCAGCGCCGAGAGCACCGCCAGGATCACCGCGAGCACCGCGCTGACCGTCCCGGCCACGTTGAACCCGCTGGTGAACGCCGCCCGGGCGGCCTCGAGCAGCGCGTCGCCGGTCTGCGCGGGGAGCTGTGCGGTCACCGCGCTCGCACCGGCCAGCGACTCGCCGGCCGCCTCCCGCACCTGCGCGGGCAGGTCGCCGGGCAGGGCGGGGACGATCTCGCCCCGGTAGACGGCGGTGCCGACGCTGCCCAGCACCGCGACGCCGAGTGCCACGCCCAACTCGGTGCTCGTCTCCGACATCGACGACGCCGAGCCGGCCCGCTCGGGCGGCGCCGCCCCGATGATCAGATCGGTGCCCAGCACGGCGCCGGGACCGAAACCGAGGTGGACGATCACCAGGCCGGTCACCGCGAGGCCGAGCCCGTCTGCGACGCCCACCCGGCTCAGCAGCGCGAAGCCGACCGCGGCGATCGCCATGCCGCCGGCGACCACGTGGCCCGGGGAGAACCTCCGCGCGAGCACCGGCGCCAGCATCGAACCGATCAGCATGGACACCGCGTACGGCAGCATCCAGAGCCCGGCCCGCAGCGGGGAGAGGCCCTCGACCAGTTGGGCGTACTGCGCGAAGAGCAGCGCGACACCGCCGATGGTCGCCCCGCCGAGCAGCATCACGCCCAGGGCGGCGCTGAAGGTCCGGTCGGCGAACAGCCGCACATCGAGCAGCGGGCTGTCGAGGCGACGCTGGCGGGCGACGAAGGCCACGCCGACCGCCACGCCGGCGACCATCGCGAGCACCGGCCGGGCGCCGACGCCGTCCTTGGCCAGCTCCTTCAGGCCGTACACGAAGGGCAGGACGGTGGCCAGCGACAGCAGCACGCTGAACAGGTCGAGCCGGCCGGCGTCCGGGTTGCGGTACTCCGGCAGCAGCAGCGGCGCGGCCACCAGCAGCACGACCATCACCGGTACGCCCAGCAGGAAGACCGCGCCCCACCAGAACGACTCGAGCAGCACGCCGCCGACCAGCGGCCCGACGATCGCGCCGATCATGAAGCAGCTCATCCAGAGGCCGATGGCCGTGGTGCGCTGCCGCGCGTCGCGGAACATGCTGCTGATCAGCGACAGCGTGGCGGGCATCAGGGTCGCCCCGGCCACCCCGAGCAGCGCCCGGGTGGCGATCAGCATCCCGGCGCTGGTGGAGTAGGCGGCGACCACCGACGCCACGCCGAAGGCCGCCGCGCCGATCATGAGCAGCCGCCGGCGCCCGATCCGGTCGCCGAGGGTCCCCATGGTGACCAGGAATCCGGCGATCATGAAGCCGTAGATGTCCATGATCCAGAGCAGCTGGGCGGCGTCCGGCGCCAGGTCGGCGCTCAGCTGGGGCAGCGCCAGGTAGAGGACGTTGAGATCCAGCGAGAGCAGCAGGGTGGGCAGCGTGAGCACGGCCAGGCCGATCCACTCGCGCCGGCCGGCGCCCGGCGCCGCCCGGCTCGCGGTCACCGCCATCCTGGTCATCCCTCCGCACCGGCCGGTGCCTGGGCGTCGTACTCGTCGTGCAGCCGCCACCAGCCGTACGGCTCGCCCTGCGGGCGTCCGTCCGGGGTGTCCTCCCAGGTCTCCTGGCGGCCCAGCGGGGTGAGGTCGAGCAGCGTCCAGTTGCTGCCGAGCGCCTCCACGCCCCGCGCGGTGGTGAAGTAGGTGCGGTACACCTCCTCCCCGTCGCGCAGGAAGACGCTCAGGCCGAACGACTCCCCCGCCGCCGAGCTGACCCCGAGGTCGGTGTTGAAGTCGGTGCCGTACGACGAGTACCAGGGCAGCGTCCAGCCCATCCGCTGCCGGAACGGGGTGATCTCCGCCAGCGGCGCGCGCGAGACGAGCGCGAGGCTGGTGTCCCGGGCGTGCAGGTGGGCGGGGTGACCGAGGTTGTCGACGAACATCGCGCACCCCTCGCAGGGGTGCGACTCCCCCGGCGCGAGCATGAAATGGTAGACGATCAACTGCCGCCGGCCGTCGAAGAGGTCGGCCAGGCGGGCCGGGCCGTCCGGGCCCTCGAGGACGTGGTCCCCGTCGACCCGGGTCATCGGCAGCCTGCGCCGCTCGGCGGCCAGCGCGTCGCGGGCGCGGGTGGCCTCCTTCTCCCTGACCAGCAGCCGCTCCCGCGCGGCCTCCCACTCCGACCGCGACACGACCGGTGGCAGATTCATGTGCTTCTCCATTCGTGGCTCACGGGACGTCCGCCTGCCGGGTCCGGCGGCGGGTCCGGCTTACGCGCCCGGCACGGGCGCCGGCACGGGGCGACGCCGCACCTGGCGGACACCGGCCGGACGCGCGGGCCGACCCGTCGCCCCGTCCCACCGTGCCCGACGCCGCTCCCGGCGCGCTCCCGGTGCGCTCCCGGTGCGCCGTGACCAACCGTCGTCGGTGCGCTGCGTTACGGTGACGCCATGCGTTTCGGGCTCCTCGGTCCGCTGGCCGTCCGGACGACGGACGGCGCGCCGGTCGCCGTGCCCGACCTGAAGGTCCGCGCCCTGCTCGCCGACCTGCTGGCACACCAGGGCCGCCCGGTGCCCGTCGGTCAGCTGGTCGAGGACCTGTGGGGCGACCGGCCGCCGGCCGACCCCAGCGGCGCCCTGCAGACCAAGGTGTGGCGGCTGCGGCGGGCGTTGCAGGCCGCCGAGGACGGCGGCCGGGAGCTGGTGGTCTCCCGAGCACCGGGCTACCTGCTGCGCACCGGACCGGAACCGACCGACGCCGAGCGCTTCGGAGCGCTGGTCGCGCGGGCCGCCGCCACGCCCGGGTGGCGCGACCGGGTCGCGCTGCTGGACGAGGCCCTGGCGCTGTGGCGCGGGCCGGTGCTCGCCGACTTCGCCGACGCGCCGTTCACCCCGCCCCTGGCGAGCCGGCTGGAGGAGCAGCGGCTGGTGGCCGTCGAGACGCGGGGCGAGGCCCGGCTCGCCCTGGGCGAGCACCACCACCTGGTCGGGGAGCTCGCCGACCTGGTGGCGCGGCACCCGTTCCGGGAACGGGCGCGCGCCCTGCACCTGCGGGCCCTCTACCGGGCCGGCCGGCAGGGCGAGGCGCTGGAGAGCTACGCCCGCTTCCGTCGACAGCTCGCCGACGAGCTGGGGCTGGATCCCGGGCCGGAGCTGGTGGCCCTGCACCGGGCGATCCTGGCGCACGACCCGGCGCTGCTCAGCGACGCGCCGGCGGCGACGCCGCCCGCCACCGGGTCCGCCACCGGGTCCGCCACCGGCGCGAACGACCCGCACACCGGGTCCGCCCGGCGCGCCGACGACCGCGCGGGCCGGACGGGCCCCGGCGACCCGCCGGGCCCGGCGGTCGCCGCGCCGGCGCCGCCGCGCACCAACCTGCCCGTCCCGCTGACCCCCCTGGTCGGGCGCGCGGAGGCCGTACGCCAGGTCCGCGAGGCGCTGCGCGTCGGGCGGCTGGTCACCCTCGTCGGATCCGGAGGGGTGGGCAAGACCCGGCTGGCGGTCGAGGCGGCCCACCGCCTCGTCGAGGCGTACCGGGACGGGGTCTGGCTGGTCGAGCTGGCGCCGCTGTGCCCCGGCGACCCCGCCGCGCTGGCCGGATCGCTGCTGACGGTGCTCGGCATCCGCGACGCCGGGGCCGGCGAGCCCGGCCCGACGGGCGCCCCGGCCACCCCCGCCGACCGCCTCGTCGACGCTCTGCGCGGCCGGGACCTGCTGCTGGTGCTCGACAACTGCGAGCACGTCGTGGAGCTGGTCGCCGAGCTGGCCCAGCGGGTGCTGCGGCACGCCCCGGGCGTGCGCCTGCTGGCCACCAGCCAGGACCCGCTCGGCCTGGCGGGCGAGGGGGTCTGGCCGGTGCCCCCGCTGGAGCTGCCCGCCCCGGAGGCCACCGAGCCGGCGGTGCTGGCCCGTTCCAGCGCGGTGCGGCTCTTCGTCGCCCGCGCCGCCGCGGCCGCCCCCGGCTTCGCCCTCGACGCGGCCAACGCCCGCGACGTCGCCGAGCTCTGCCGCCGCCTCGACGCGCTCCCGCTGGCGCTGGAGCTGGCCGCCACCCGGGTCCGTGCGCTGGGCGTACGCGGGCTGGTCGCCCGGCTGGACGACCGGTTCCGGCTGCTCTCCGGGGGTCGCCGGGGCGTCCCGCCCCGCCAGCAGACCCTGCGCGCGATGATCGACTGGAGCTGGGAGCTGCTCTCCGACCCGGAGCGGGTGGTGCTGCGGAGGTTGGCCGCGCACGCCGACGGCTGCACGCTGGAGGCCGCCGAGGCGGTGTGCGCCGATCGGGACCTGCCCGCCGACGACGTGCTCGGGCTGCTGGTCCGGTTGGTCGACCGCTCACTGGTGGTGGTGGCCGAGGCCGCCGGCGAGCCGCGCTACCGGCTGCTCGAATCGGTCGCCGCGTACTGCCTGGCGCGGCTGCGGGAGGCCGACGAGGTGGCGGCGCTGCGCCGGCGCCACCGGCGGCACTACGTCGAACTGGCCCGGCGGGCCGACGAGGGGCTGCGCGGGTCGGCGCAGCGGCGCTGGCTGACGCGGCTCGACCAGGAGGCGGCCAACCTGCGCCTCGCGCTCGACGGCGCACGCACCGACGGCGACGCGGTCGACGCGCTGGAGCTGGCGACCGCGCTGGCCTGGTACCGGTACCTGCGCGGCCGGCTGCGCGAGGCGCGCGGGTCGCTCGAGGCGGCGCTCGCCGTGCGCGGGCCCGCGCCGGCGGCGCTGCGGGCGGCGGCGCAGTGCTGGCGGGCCGGGCTCGCCCTGCTGGAGACCGGGGGCGACCATGCCCCGCTGGTGGCGCCGGCGCTGGCCGCCTGGCCGCCGGACGAGGACCCGGCCGGGCGGGCCCGGGCCGCCTGCTTCCTCGGTCTCGCCCTGCTCAACGCGGGTGACGTCACCGCCAGCGAGGAGCTGGTCGACGACGCGCTGGCGCGGTTCGAGCGGCTCGGTGACCGCTGGGGGACGGCCACCGCGCTGAGCCTGCGGGCCGGGCACGCCCAGTCCCGGGGTGACCTGAGGGCCGCCGGCCGGGACGGCGGGCGCAGCGTGGCGCTGTTCCGCGAGTTGGGGGACCGGTGGGGTCAGCTCCAGGCATCCTTCGCGCTCACCTCCCGGGCCGAGGCGATCGGCGACTACCCGGAGGCGGCCAGGCTGCACCGGGAGGGCCTGCGGATGGCCGAGGAGCTCGGACTGTGGCTGGAGGCCTCCGACCGGCTCTCCGGCCTGGGCCGGATCGCGCTGCTCACCGGCGACCACGACCGGGCGCGGGAGTTCCACGAGCGGGCGCTGCGGCTGGCCGCGGAGCAGCACTTCAAGCCCGGGGAGCTGTACGCGCAGATCGGTCTCGGGCTCGGGGCCCGCCGCGAGGGCCGGCTGGACGCCGCCGAGGAGTTGCTGCGGGGCGTGCTCGAGTGGACCCGCCAGCCGGGCCTGGACGCCGACGTGGTGCGCGCCCTGCTCCTGGCCGAGCTGGGCTTCGTCGCCGAGCAGCGGGGCGCCGCCCGGGCCGCGCGCGAGTTGCACGCCGAGGCGTTCGAGGTCGCCGCCGCCCTCGGCGATCCCCGGGCGCAGGCGCTCGCGCTGGAGGGGCTGGCCGGGACGGCGACGCTCGACGGCCGGTACGCCGACGCCGCCCGGCTGCTCGGCTCGGCGGCCATGGCGCGGGCCTCGGTGGGTGCGCCCCTGCCGGCCGGGGAGCGGGGCGACGTCGACCGGATCGGCGGCGCCGCGCGGGAGGCGCTCGGTCCGCTGGCGTTCTCGGCGGAGTTCGACCGGGGCACGACGCTCTCCCCGGACGACGCCTGCCGGTCACTGGTGGCCGGACTTCCCCGCCCCGCGTGAGCTCCCCCGACGCCCCGGCGGTGCGCTTCCACTGGCTGCTCGCCCTGCTGAGCGGACGCGCCCTGCGCCACCTGGTGACCGCCGCCGAAGTCCCTACGCGGGTCGGAGCGGGCGCCCGGGCGGCCCGGCGGGTCGAGGGACGCCCGGCGGCTCGGGCCGAGGGCGCCCCGGCGGCTCAGCGGGACGACGCCGCGCGCGCCGCGGCGATCGCCGCCTCGTACCGCGGGTGCTCGCCGACCTCGCGCACGTACTCCACGTGGACGACGCGGTCCTGGGCGTCGACCACGAACACCGACCGGGCGAGCAGCCGGAACTCCGCGATCACCACGCCGTAGGCGAGCCCGAACGACAAATCGCGGTGGTCCGAGGCCGTGCGGACGCCCTCGAGGCCGGCGGCGCCACACCACCTCGCCTGCGCGAAGGGCAGGTCCACGGAGATGGTCAGCACCCTCACCCCCGGCAGGGCGGCAGCCTCCTCGTTGAACCGGCGCGTCTGCTGGTCGCAGACGCCGGTGTCCAGCGACGGCACCACCGACAGGATCCGCACCGTGCCGGCCGACGAGGCCAGGTCCACGGGCGAGAAGTCGTTGGCCAGCACGGTGAAGGCCGGCGCGGGGTCACCCACCCGCACCTCCGGCCCGAGCAGCGTGACCGGGCGGCCCCGGAACGTCGTGACACCGGCACGTTCCAACGTGACTGTCATCGGGCTCTCCTAGCGTCCAGTGAAGGGTGGGTGGGTGGTCCGGTGCCCGCGCTCCGCTGACGCCGCGGCGCCCCCGGACCACGGGGCGGTCGCCGCTCCGGGCCGCACCCAGCATCGTCGGCCGCCCCCGCCGCCGGCACCTTCGCACGTGCCGGATGGTCCGCGCGGCGCTCAGCGCCGGATCAGCACCTCCGGCAGCGGCTTACGCACCAGGTCCGGCACCGTCGCGTCCGGCGCCGGGTAGCCGACCGGCATGACCAGGTACGGGCGCTCCTCGGGGGGCCGCTCGCACACCTCGTTGAGGAAGCGCATCGGGCTCGGCGTGTGCGTCAGGGTGGCCAGGCCGGCGTGGTGCAGCGCGGTGATCAGCACGCCGACCGCGATGCCGACGGACTCCTTGACGTAGTAGGGCCTCGGGGACCGCGGGCCCTGGTGCACCTCGAACACCACGATCACGACCGGCGCCACCTCCAGGAAGGGCTTCTGCCAGTCCGTACCGATCGGGGCGATCGCCTCCAGCCACTGCGCCGACGCGCGCCGGGCGTAGAACTCGCGCTCCTCGGCCTCGGCGGCCTCCCGCAGCCGGCGCTTGCGGGCCGCGTCGGTCACCACGACGAACCGCCACGGTTGCAGGTTGGCTCCGCTCGGCGCGGTCGCCGCCGCGCGGATCGCCTCCTCGACCACCTCCATCGGCACCGGCTGGGGCGAGAAGTGCCGGATGGAGCGTCTGGCGGCCATCCGGTCGGCGAAGGTGCGCGCGTTGCGCACCATCTCCCCCGCCGCCAGCGGCGTTTCGGGTCCGAGGTCACCGTTCATTCGAGCCATGAGCGCCTCCCCGCGCGATCGACGGATCCAGCATCGCCCCACGACGCGGGGCGCGTTTACGCAACCGTGCGGACTTCGGCCCCGCCGCCGGGCGCGACCCGCGGCGCGTCACCCGTCGGCGGACGAGCCCTGCCCCGCGGGCACCGCGCCGAGCGGCCGGCGCCCCTCAGCCGGCCGGGCCTCCCCGGGCGTGGCGAGGAGCCGGGCCGTCAGGGCGGCCAGCAGCGCGGTCCGCTCCGGCATCCGCGCGACGTCGACGTACTCGCCGCGCGCGTGCGGCAGGCCGCCCACCCCGCCCAGACCGTCAAGGGTCGGTACGCCGAGGGCCCCCGTGAAGTTGGCGTCGGAGGCGCCCGGGGCGGCGACGCCGCGCACGGCCGCAAGCCCCAGCTCAGCCGCCACCGACTGCGCGACCCGCAGCAGCGGCGCCGACACGGAGGCGGGCAGCGGGTACCGGTTGATCCCGCCGCTGACGGCCAACCGGGCGTCGGACAGTCGGGGGGTCAGCTCCCGGACCAGCCTGTCCACCCGGTGCAGCTCCTCGCGGGTCCAGGCCCGCACGTCGACGCAGAGGACGGCGGATTCGGGCACCACGTTGGTCATGGTGCCGGCGGAGAGGGCGGTCGGGGTCACGCTCGTCTCCCCCGCCGCGAAGGCCTGCACCGCGAGGACGTGGTGCGCGAGTTCGACCCCGGCGTTGACGCCCCGGTGCGGTTCGACGCCGGCGTGCGCCGCCCGGCCCCGCACCGTGATCCGGTAGACCGATCCGCCCTTGCGCGCGACCTTCAGGTCGCCGTCCTCGGTGCTCGGCTCGCCGACGAGCACGGCGCCGGAGCGGCGGGCCTGTTCCTCGATCAGCGGCCGGGAGGTGGCCGAGCCGCTCTCCTCGTCGCAGGTGAGCAGCAGCCCGACCCGCGAGGTGTCCGGCAGCAGTTCCAGGGCGGTGAGCATCTGCACGATGCCGGCCTTCATGTCGCAGACTCCGGGCCCCGTCGCGGTGTTCCCGGTGATCGTGAACGGCCACTGCCGGATGGTGCCCGCCGGCCAGACCGTGTCGTAGTGCCCGAGCAGCAGCACGCGTTGGTCGACAGCCGCCCAGAGCAGGTGCGGCAGACCGTCGATGACCACGCGACGCCCGCGCCGGCCCAGTGCGGCGTCGCCCCATGCCTCGAGCAGGTCGGCGCAGGCGGCCAGCTCCCGGCCCGCGCCCGGCGGCGACTCGCAGGTAACCAACCGGCGCAACCGGGCCGTCAGCACCGCCGCCCGGGCCTGCGCCCCACGCCGAAATACATCGACATCCACCATCATTCGATGGTGGCACCGCCACCACGTCGGCCACAGGGCACGACGCCCGACACCGCACGAATGCGGTGGTACGGCCCCCTACACGGCACCCTCGAAGACAGGAGCCGGGCCGGTCGGTGCGGTGCGGCGCGGTCGGTCCGGCGGAGGACGGTCGGTGCGGCGCGGTCGGAGCCGGGCCGAGGCTCTCGACACCCGAAACGGCCCACGTCCGCCTCGCCGGCGGGGCGAGGCGGACGTGGGCCGATCCGGAGCGGGTGCCGGACGACGACGTGGCCGTCGTGCGGCTGGGGTGTGCGCACCCGTTCCCCGACGCCGAGGAACGCGGGGCTCGGTCAGTGGCTGCCCTCGAGCTGCCCGCGCAGCTTGCCGAGCGCGCGGGTGAGCAGGCGGGACACGTGCATCTGGGAGACGCCGACGCGGGCCGCGATCTCGCTCTGGGTGAGGTTGCCGTAGAAGCGCAGGGTGAGGATCTTCTGCTCGCGCTCGTCGAGGGTGGCGAGCGCCGGGCCGAGGGCCACCCGCAGCTCGGCCAGCTCGAACTCGCCGTCCTCGGCGCCCAGGGTGTCGCCGAGCTCGGTGGCGCTGTCGCCGTCGCCGATGGGGGTGGAGAGGGAGACGGCGTTGTAGGCGCGGGCGCCTTCGAGCCCCTCCAGCACCTCTTCCTCGGTGACGCCGAGGTGGCTGGCGATGTCGGCGACCGTCGGCGCCCGGTTGAGCGTCTGGGTGAGGGTGCCGTTGGCCTCGGAGATGCGCAGCCGCAGCTCCTGCAGGCGGCGCGGCACCCGGATGTTCCAGGTGCGGTCGCGGAAGTGGCGCTTGATCTCGCCGAGGATCGTCGGGATGGCGAAGCCGGCGAAGTCGACGCCGCGCGAGGCGTCGAACCGGTCCACGGCCTTGATCAGCCCGAGGGCCGCGGTCTGGGCCAGGTCCCCGTTGGGCTCGCCGCGCCCGCTGTAGCGGAAGGCGAGGTGGTGGGCCAGCGGCAGCCACGCCTCGATCACCCGTGCGCGCAGCGCCGGCCGGTCGGGGTGCCCCTCCGGCAGGGCGGCGAGGGCGGCGGTCAGCTCGCTCGCGCGGGTCTCGTCACCGGAGACCGCGGTGGCGGCGTCGGTGGTGGTGGTCGGCGCGGTCGTCGTGGTGATCATGCTGCCCTTCCTGTCCCGCAGACGCGGCGACGCCGGGTACCGGCGACCGCAGTGCCACCACCCTAGACCAACGGCCGCCGCCATATCAACCGAACGGCCGATGGATGAAGACGACAAAAACCCCCAAAGTCTGCTCGTACGGTGTGCTCCCCGCCACGAAACCGGTGCCGCCGGTGGTTCAGGAGGCCGTCGTTCCCACGTAGAGCCGGCTCACCGTCTCGGCGACGCAGACCGGCTTGCCGCCGGCGTCGCACTCCACGGTCGCGGCGGTGACCAGCTGCACGCCGCCGTCCACCGGGGACACCTCGGCGATGGTGGCGACGGCCCGGACCGCCGTGCCCACCCGCACCGGCGCGGGGAACCGCACCCGGTTGAGCCCGTAGTTGACCCCCATCCGCACGCCCCGCACCCGGTAGAGCCGACCCACCAGCGCCGGCAGCAGGGACAGGGTCAGGAAGCCGTGGGCGATCGTGCCGCCGTACCGGCCGGTGGCGGCCCGCTCCGGGTCGAGGTGGATCCACTGGTGGTCGTCGGTGGCGTCGGCGAACAGGTCGACGCGCCCCTGGTCGATCCGCTGCCACGGCCCCGGACCGAGGGTCTCGCCCATTGCCGCGGCCAGCTCGTCGACGGAGTCGAAGGTCCTCATGCCAGGTGCCCTCCCAGTCGGGTGTAGCCGCGCAGCAGGTCCCGCGCGATGATGAGCCGCTGCATCTCGTCGGTGCCCTCGAAGATGCGGTAGAGCCGGACCTGCCGGTACCACCGCTCGACGGGCAGTTCCCGGGTGTAGCCCATGCCGCCGTGGATCTGCAGCACCCGGTCGACCACCCGGTTGACCATGCCGGCGCCGTAGAGCTTCGCCATCGAGGAGGCGTGCCGCGGGTCCATGCCCCGGTCCACGGTCCAGGCCGCCCGCAGGATCAGCCAGCGGGCCGCCTCCAGCTCGGTCTCGGAGTCGGCGATCATCCACTGGATCGCCTGGTTGTCGCCGATCGGCCGGCCGAACGTCTGCCGGGTGGTGGCGTGGTCGATCGCCATCCGCAGCGCCCGCTCGGCGATGCCGACGGCGTGCGAGGGGATGGTGTACCGCCCCTTGCCGATCCACTCCATCGCGAGGGCGAAACCCTGGCCGGGCTCGCCGAGGATGTTCCGCCGCGGCACCCGGACGTCGTCGAAGACCAGTGCGGCCGGCCCGCCCTCGCCCATGGTCTGGATGAACTCCGAGCGCCAGCCCATCGCCCGGTCCACCAGGAAGGCCGTGGCGCCGCCGTTGCGGGCCCCCTTCTCCCGGTCGGTGACCGCGATGACGATGGCGAAGTCGGCCTCGTTGCCGCCGGTGATGAAGGTCTTCTCGCCGTTGAGCACCCAGTCGTCGCCGTCGGGCCGGGCGCTGAGCCTGATGTTGGCGGCGTCGGACCCGGCGCCCGGCTCGGTGATCGCGAAGCAGCTGCGCCGCTCCCCCTCGATCGTCGGGATCAGGAACTCCCGCTTCTGCTCGTCGTTGGCCCGGAACAGGATGTTGTCGGCCTCGCCGCCGAAGCGGAACGGCACGAACGAGCGGCCGAGCTCGGTCCAGATCAGCGACTGGGCGACGGCCGGCAGGTCCATGCCGCCGTACTCCTCGGGGGTGGCCAGCCCCCAGAAGCCGAACGCCCGCGCCTTGAGCTGCAACTCGCGCAGTTCGTCGGGCTCCAGCCCGGGCCGGTGCGCGCGTTCACGCCGGAGCAGTTCCTGCTCCAGCGGCATGACCTCTCTGGCGATGAAGTCGCGGGCCGTGTCGCGGATGGCCCGCTCGGTGTCCGAGAGCGCGAAGTCCATGTCCCCTCCGGGTGGGTGCGGCGGTACGCGCGACTCAGCGCGCGCCGCCGTTGACGTACAGGGTCTGGCCGCTGACGTACGAGGCGTCGTCGCTGGCCAGGAAGGCGATCACCGAGGCGATCTCGGCCGGCTGGGCGACCCGGCGCAGCGGGGTGTGCTCGGCGACCATCCGCTGGTGCTCCTCGGGGCTGCTGCCCACCCGCTCGGCGGTGGCCGCGGTCATCGCGGTGGCCACGTAGCCGGGGGCGACCGCGTTCACGGTGACGTTGAACGGGCCCAGCTCGACGGCCAGGGTGGCGGTCAGGCCCTGCACGCCGGCCTTCGCCGCCGCGTAGTTGACCTGGCCCCGGTTGCCCAGCGCGGAGCGGCTGCTGAGGTTGACGATCCGGCCGTAGCGGGCCGCCACCATGTGCTCCTGCGCCGCCTGGCAGCAGAGGAACATGCTCGTCAGGTTGGTTCTCAGCACCGCCTCCCACTCGGGCAGCGCCATCCTGAACAGCAGGTTGTCGCGGGTGATCCCGGCGTTGTTGACGAGCACGTGCAGCCCCCCGTACGCCTGGACCACCTGGGCGGTCATGGCGGCGACCGCTTCGGCGTCGGTCACGTCGCAACCGATGCCGACGGCCCGGCCACCGGCGGCGGCGATCTCGTCGGCGACGTCCCGGCTGCGCTGCGCGTCGAGGTCGACCACGGCGACCGCCGCGCCCTCGGCGGCCAGCCGGCGGGCGGTGGCGGCGCCGATGCCCTGCGCGGCGCCGGTGACGACGGCGACCCGGTCGGCGAATCTGGTCACGGTTTCCCCCTGGCTCTCAAAAAGCGTTGACGCCAGTGAGCGCGCGTCCGATGAGCAGCTGCTGGATCTGGCTGGTGCCCTCGTAGAGGGTGGCGACGCGGGCGTCGCGCAGGTACTTGCCGACCGGGTACTCGTCGATGTAGCCGTACCCGCCGAAGACCTGGACGGCGTTGTTGGCCGCGCGGACCGCGGCCTCGCTGGCGAAGAGCTTGGCCATCGACGCCTCGGTGGCGAACGGCTCGCCCCGGTCGATCAGGTCGGCCACCCGCCACACCAGCAGCCGCGCGGCGTCGGTGTCGACGGCGATGGCGGCGAGCAGTTGCTGCACGAGCTGGTGGCCGGCGATGGGCTTGCCGAACTGGGTGCGCTGCCCGGCATAGCCGACGGCCGCGTCCAGGCAGCCCTGGGCGATGCCGACGCAGCCGGCGGCCACGGACATCCGGCCCTTGGCCAGGGTGGCGAGGGCGAGCCGAAAGCCGGCGCCCTCCTCGCCCAGGCGTGCCGAGTCCGGCACCCGCACGCCGTCGAAGCGCAGCTCCCCGGTGGCCTGCCCGCGCAGGCCCAGCTTGCCGTGGATCTCCCGCCGGGCCAGGCCCGGCGCGTCGGTGGGCACCAGGAAGGCGCTGATGCCCCGGTGCCCCGGGCCGCCGGTGCGGGCGAAGACCAGCGCCACGTCGGCCGTGGTGCCGTTGGTGATGAACATCTTCGCGCCCGTGATCAGCCAGTCGGTGCCGTCGCGCACCGCCCGGGTGGTCAGCGCCGCCGCGTCGGAGCCGCTGTCCGGCTCGGTCAGCGCGAAGCAGCCGAGGGCGGTGCCGGAGCAGAGCCGGGGCAGCCACTGCTCCCGCTGGGCCGGGGTCCCGTGCGCGGCGACGGACTTGGCGACCAGCCCGAGAGAGACCGAGACGATGCCGCGCACGGCGGAGTCGCCCCGGCCCAGCTCCTCCAGCACGAGGCAGTAGGAGAGGTGGTCGCCGCCGGAGCCGCCGTCGTCCTCGCCGATGGTGAGCCCGAGGAAGCCGAGGTCGCCGAGCTTGCCGACGATGTCGGGGTCCACGGACTCGCGGCGGTCCCAGCTGGCCGCGAACGGCGTCACCTCGCGGTCGACGAAATCCGCGGCGAGCCGGCGGACCGCCGCCTGCTCGGCGGAGAGCTCCAGATCCATGCGCATTAAACTAGCGGTGCAAGTTAAATTCCGTCCAGACCCGGTTGTGGCAGAGTCTGCGACGGACCACCCGAGCGAAGGAGGACCGGATGCCCCGGCCGCGGCAGGCGCTGCTCAGCCGGCAGCGGATCGTCGAGACCGCCGCCGCGCTGATCGACGCCGAGGGGCTGGAGGGCTTCTCCACCCGCCGGCTCGCCGCCGAGCTCGGGGTACGCGGGCCGTCGCTCTACAACCACTTCGCCACCAAGGACGAGATCCTCGACGCGGTGGCCGACAGCGTCACCGGCCAGGTGGACGTGTCGTTCTTCGGCAGCGTCGACTGGCGGGAGGCGCTGCGCCGGTGGGGCCACTCCTACCGCGCGGCGCTGGCCGCCCACCCGAACATCGTGCCGTACCTGGCCCGGGGACCGGGGCGCCGGCCGGCGGCGCTGGCCATGGCCGACGCCGTCTACGGCGGACTGGTCGCCGCCGGGTGGCCGCCGGCCCGGGCGACCCACATCGGCGCACTCATGCGCTACTTCGTGGCCGGCTCGGCGCTGGGCTCGTTCGCCCGGGGCTTCGTCGAGGACCCCGGGCTGTACGCGGAGCAGTACCCGCACCTGACCCAGGCCCACCGGCTGGCCGAGCACCAGCAGCGGGTGGACGAGGGGGCCTTCACGCTGGGCCTCGACGCGCTCATCCATGGGCTGTCGCGCACCTACGAGGAGCACATCGGGCCGCTGCCACCCCTCCCGCCGACCGCCGACGCGTACTAAAGTAAAAACTTGCGCTGCTAGTTTTGGCCGACGTACGTGAGGGGCACGATGGATCTCGCACGGACCGCCTTCTACCTCGACGGAGAGTGGGTCGCCGCCGGCTCCGGGGCGACCGTCGCGGTGCGGAACCCGGCGACCGAGGAGGTAGTCGCGACCGTGCCGGCCGGCACGACGGCCGACGTCGACCGCGCCGTCGCGGCGGCCCGGGCCGCCTTCCCCGGCTGGGCCGACGCCGCGCCCGCCGAGCGGGCCGCCCGCCTGGACCGGCTGCACGCCGCCCTCTCCGCCCGGGCCGACGAGATCGCCCGCACCGTCGCCCTGGAACTGGGCACCCCGCTGAAGGTGGCCGCCCGGGTCCAGGCCGGCCTGCCGCTGACCGTCCTGCACAGCTACGTCGAGCTGGCCGCCCGACCCCCGGCCGACGAGACCGTCGGCAACTCGCTGGTGGTCCGCGAGCCGGTCGGCGTGGTCGGCGCGATCACCCCGTGGAACTACCCGCTGCACCAGGTCGTCGCGAAGCTGGCCCCCGCCCTGGCCGCCGGCTGCACGGTGGTGCTCAAGCCGAGCGAGCTGACCCCGCTGACGGCGTACCTGCTCTTCGACGCGATCCACGAGGCCGGCTTCCCGCCCGGGGTGGTCAACCTGGTCACCGGCACCGGCCCGGTGGTGGGCGAGGCCATCGCCGCGCACCCGGACGTCGACATGGTCTCCTTCACCGGCTCGACGGCCACCGGCCGGCGGATCTCCCACCTCGCCGCCGACCGGATCGCCCGGGTCGCCCTGGAACTCGGCGGCAAGTCGGCCAACGTCGTCCTCGACGACGCCGACCTGGCCACGGCCGTGAAGGTGGGGGTCGGCAACGCCTTCCTCAACTCCGGCCAGACCTGCACCGCCTGGACCCGCCTGCTCGTGCACCGCGACCGCTACGACGAGGCCCTCGGCCTGGCCGCCCGGGCGGCCGGCGGCTACCGGCTCGGCGACCCCTTCGACCCGGCCACCCGGCTCGGCCCGCTGGTCTCCGCCGCGCAGCGGGAACGGGTCCGCGACCACGTCGCCCGGGGGCTGGCCGACGGGGGCCGGCTCGTCGCCGGCGGGCCGGACGCCCCGCTGCCGGAACGGGGGTTCTTCGTCGCCCCGACGGTGATCGCCGACGTCGACCCCGACAGCGCCCTCGCCCAGGAGGAGGTCTTCGGCCCGGTGCTCGCGGTCATTCCGTTCGACGACGAGGACGAGGCGGTCGCGATCGCCAACAACTCCCGGTACGGGCTGGCCGGCGCGGTCTGGTCGGCCGACGGGGACCGGGCCCTGCGGGTGGCCCGGCGGCTGCGCACCGGCGCCGTCGACGTCAACGGGGCCCCGTTCAACCCGCTCGCCCCCTTCGGCGGCTACAAGCAGTCCGGCCTCGGCCGGGAGCTGGGCCGGCACGGGCTCGAGGAGTTCCTCCAGGTCAAGGCCATCCAGCGATGAGGGCGCTGGTCGTACGGGCGGTCGACGCCCCGCTGCGGGTAGAGGAGATCGAGCTGCCCGCCCCCGGCCCGGGCGAGGTACGGGTGAGCATCCGGGCCGCCGGGGTCTGCCACTCCGACCTGTCCATGGTCGACGGGACGCTCGCACCCCCGTACCCGCTGGTGCTGGGGCACGAGGCGGCCGGGGTGGTGCTCGCCGTCGGCGACGCCGTCACGCGGGTCACGCCCGGCGCGCACGTCGTGCTGAACTGGGCCCCGCCCTGCCGCGGCTGCTGGTACTGCGGGCGGGACGAGCCGTGGCTGTGCGAGCGCACCGGGTCGCCCTCGGCCCCTCGGGGACGGACGCCGGCCGGCGAGGCGCTGCACGTCACGCTGGGCCTCGGCGCCCTCGCCGAGGAGGTGGTGGTGCCGCAGGACGCCGTCATCGGAGTGCCGGCGGAGCTGCCCTTCGAGTCGGCGGCGCTGCTGGGCTGCGCCGTGCTCACCGGCGTCGGCGCGGTCCGCCGCACGGCGAGGGTGGCCCCCGGTGAGTCGGTGGCCGTGGTCGGCCTCGGCGGGGTGGGGCTGTCGGCGGTCGCCGCCGCGCGGGCGGCCGGCGCCGACCCGGTGCTCGCCGTCGACGTCTCCCCGAGCAAGGCGGCGCTGGCCACCGCGGCCGGCGCCACCGACTTCCTGCTCGCCGACGAGTCGCTCAACCGGGCGGTCCGGGAACGGACGGCGGGGCGGGGCGTCGACCACGCGCTGGAGTGCGTCGGGCGGGCGACCACGATCCGCACCGCCTGGCGGGCGACCCGCCGGGGCGGGCAGGTGACCGTCGTCGGCATGGGGGCCAAGGACGACATCGTCGGGCTGGGCGCGCTGGACATCTTCCACTCGGCCCGGACCCTGCGCTCCTCGGTCTACGGCTCCTCCGACCCGGACCGCGACGTGCCCGAGCTCGCGCGGGCGGTGCTCGACGGCACCCTCGACCTCGGCTACCTGATCACCGACCGGACCACGCTCGACGGCGCCCCCGAGGCGTTCGCCCGCATGTCCCGACGCGAGGGCGCCCGCACCATCGTCCTCCCCTGACCCCCTC
>NZ_JBPQTK010000114.1:0-20062 GCF_051386315.1 Micromonospora sp. URMC 107 | reverse complement strand
GCGTCCCTGGCCGACTGGCCGCTCGGCGGCGCGAGCGTCGTGGACGCCGGCGGACGCGGGCCGCTGCTGCGGCTCGGCCCGAGCCGGCTGCGCGAGGAGCTGTCCCCGACGGCCGGCTCGGCCGTGGCCCTCGACGCCGACGACGCCGAGGGCGCCCGGGTGCGCTACCAGCAGGTCGCGGCCGACGAGTGGTCCGTCACCGTCCGGCTGCCGGCGCTGGTCGCCGACGTGGTCACCGCCCGGGCCCTGCAGGACGCCATCGTCGCGCGGCTGCTTGGCGAGCCGAGCACCCCACCGGCCGTCGAGCCGTGCCTGAAGTACATGAACTGGCAGCGGATGCTCGTCGAACGGGCACCGCGGCCGGTCCCGGTCGAGGGACCCGCCGACGCCCGGCTGCTCGTGGCGCGCACGACGACCGGACCGGCCACCCCCGAGTGGGTCACCCGGGACCTGTCGCCCGCCGCCGTCGCGTCGGCGCACGCCCTGGCCGCCCGGCACGGGGTGGACGTGGACGCCGTGCTCCTCGCCGCCTGGCGGCTCCTGGCCGAGGCGTACACCGGCACGCCGGGCCTGCCGCTGGCGGTGGCCGTCGACGGCCGCCACCCGCCCGTGCCGGCCGACCTGCTCGGCCACGCCACGCCCTGGCGCGTGTGGGCCGGCGACCGGGCCGGTGCACTGGCCGGCACCGCGACGGCGGCAGGGCGTTGGCTGCGCCACGCGGCGGGCGGGCCCGCCTGGCCGCCCACCGTCCGGCCGGGCATCGGCTTCGCGGCCAGCCCCGCCGAGCGCCGGGTGACCCGCGCGGGCCTCGACGTCGTCGTCGCCGTGCCGGTGCCGGAGCCGGTCGGCGCCACCCTCACCCTGGTCGCCGGGATCGGCGCCGACACCGGCCAGCTCGGCCTGTGGTTCGACGACAGCCGGGTCTTCGGCGACGACGCCCTCGCCATGCTGGCCGCGGTCGAGTCGGTGCTGTGCGGGACGGACCCCGGCCACCCGGTCGCCGAGGCCCCGGAGCGGACGCCGGAGCGGTTCTGGGACCGGATCAGCGCGCACGCCCGGCGTACGCCGGACGCGATGGCCCTGACCGACGGCGTCGCACACGTCACCTACGCCGACCTCCTCCGGCGGGTCGACACCGTCGCGGCCCACCTGCACCGGGCGGGCGTGCGGCCGGACAGCCGCGTCGGCATCCTGGCCACCGAGTCGCCGCGCACCGTGCTGGCCATGCTGGGCGTGCTGCGCTGCGGCGGCGCCTACGTGCCGCTGAACCCGGCACTGCCCGGCCGGCGGCTGGCCGGCATGGTCCGGCAGGCGGGGGTGGAGCTGCTGCTGACCGGCGACGACGTCGACCACCAGGAGGTTCCGGGCCGTCGCCTCGCCCTGGCCGACGTCGAGCAGCCGGGCGTGCCGGCGGCCCCGGCGGACCCGGCGACCGGCGACGACCTCGCCTACGTGCTGTTCACCTCCGGCTCCACGGGCGCGCCGAAGGGCGTGATGGTCACCCGGGCGGGCCTGGACTCCTATCTCGACTTCGCCGCGGCCACCTACCTGCGGGCCGGCGGCGACGTCGTCAGCTTCACCTCGGCCGCCTTCGACCTCACGGTGACCTCGATGCTGGCCCCGCTGGCCGCCGGGCGGACCGTTCGCCTGGTCGCGCCGCACCGCCCGCTGGACGAGACGGCCTCGGCGCTCGCCTCCGGTGACGTGGCGATGCTCAAACTCACCCCCTCGCACCTGACGCTGCTGACCCGGCTGCTGCCGGCGGGCACCCGCGTCGGCGCGGTGGTCGTCGGCGGCGAGGAACTCACCGTCGACGTGGCGGAGGCCTGGCGGGACCGGCACCCCGAATGCGCGATCTTCAACGAGTACGGGCCGACGGAGACCGTCGTGGGCTGCACCGTGTGGCGCTACGACGGCTCCGAGCGGGGCCTGTCCGGCGTGCCGATCGGCCACCCGCTGCCCGGCGTCCGGATCCACGTCCTCGACGAGCACCTGCGGCCGGTGCCCGACCTCGCCGCCGGGCAGATCGCGATCGGCGGGGTGGGCGTCGCCCGTGGCTACGCGGGCGCGCCCCGCGAGACCGCGCAACGGTTCGTGCCCGACCCGTTCGGGCCTCCCGGGTCGCGGATGTACCTCTCCGGTGACGTCGGCGTGCGCAGCGCCGGGCACGGGCTGCGGTACGCCGGGCGGCGCGACGGCCAGATCTCGCTGCACGGCTTCCGCATCGAACCGGGAGAGGTCGAGGCGGCGCTGCGCGCCGCCGGCGCCACCGACGCCGCGGTGCGCCTGACCACCGTCGCCGGGGACGCCGCGCTCGCCGCCTACGTCGTCACCGGCGACGCCGAGCACGGCCGGCTGCGCAGCCGGCTGGCCGAACTCCTGCCCGACTACATGCTCCCGCGTCACGTCGTCCGGCTGCCCGCGCTGCCCCTGACGGTCAACGGCAAGGTCGACGACGCGGCCCTGCGGAGGCTGCCGCTGGTCGACGCGCCGGTCCCCGCCGGCGGGCCGGACGGTCCGGCCACGCCCGGGGAGGCCGCCGTGCGCGCGGTCTGGGCCGAGGTGCTCCAGCTGCCCGAACCGCCGCTCGACGTGCGCTTCTTCGACCTCGGGGGAACGTCGTTCGCGCTGGTCAAGGTGGTCACCCAGTTGCAGGAGGTGTTCGGTCGGGAGATCGCCGTGGCGACCATGTTCGAGCATCCGACGATCCGCGCGATGGCCGCCCACCTGAGCGGCCCGGCCGCGCCCGCGCCCGGCGGCGCCGACCGGGCGGCCCGCCGCCGCGCCGGCACCGAGGAACTGCGCCGCCGCCGGGAGACGCGCCGATGAGCGGGCTCGGGATGGAGATCGCCATCGTCGGGCTGGCCATCCGGTGCCCCGGCGCGTCGACGGAGGCCGAGTTCTGGCACAACCTGATGACCGGGGTCGAGTCGCTGGAGACCTTCCCACCCGACGAGGTCGACCTGCCCGACGCGATGCGCCGCCTGGGCTCCGGCGCGGTGCACGTACCGGCCGGGGGCCTGCTGGCCGGCGCCACCCGCTTCGACGCCGCCCGGTTCGGGTTCTCCGCCCGCGAGGCGCAGGTCACGGACCCGCAGCAGCGCCAGTTCCTCGAGGTGGCCACCGAGGCGTTCGACAACGCCGGCATCGACCCCGCCGGGACCGTGACCGGCGTCTTCGCCGGCGCCTCCTTCCCTTCGTACCTGCTGTCGCACGTGTGGGGCTCCGACGCGCTGGACTCGATCGGCCAGTACCCGCTGGTGGTCGGCAACGACAAGGACCACGTCGCCACCCGCACCGCGTACCACCTGGACACCCGCGGCCCGGCCACCGCCGTCAGCAGCGCCTGCTCGACCTCGCTGGTGGCGGTGCACCTGGCCTGCCAGAGCCTGCTGTCGGGGGAGTGCGACATCGCGCTGGCCGGCGCGTCGGCGGTGGCCTTCCCGCAGCGGCGCGGCTACCACTACGTCGAGGGCGGCATCCTCTCGCCCGACGGGCACTGCCGGCCGTTCTCGGCCGACGCCGCGGGCACCGTGCCCGGCAGCGGCGTCGCGGCCGTCGTCCTCAAGCGCCTGGCGGACGCCGAGCGCGACGGTGACCCGATCCGGGCGGTCATCTGTGCCACCGCCGTCGGCAACGACGGCTCCCAGAAGATGAGCTACGCCGCCCCGGCGGTGCACGGCCAGGCGGCGGTGATCGCCGAGGCGCTCTCCCTGAGCGGGTTGTCGCCGGCCGACATCTCCTACGTGGAGGCGCACGGCACGGGCACCCCGCTCGGCGACCCGATCGAGGTCGCCGGGCTGATGACGGCGATGCCCCGCTCCGCCGACCCGGCCGACCGCTGCTGGCTCGGCTCGGTCAAGGGCAACATCGGCCACCTCGACGTGGCCGCCGGACTGGCGGGCCTGATCAAGACCGTGCTGGCCCTGGAGGCGCAGGCCATCCCCGCCAGCCTGCACGCCGCGCCGGTCAACCCGGCGCTGCGCCTGGACACCGGCCGGTTCGCCGTCGCGGTCGAGACCGTCGACTGGCCCCGCACCGCTCGCCCCCGCTACGCCGGGGTCAGCTCGTTCGGGCTCGGCGGCACGAACGCCCACCTGATCCTGGCCGAGGCCCCCGCCCCCGCACGCCCCCGGCCCGTCGGCGCCGCGCAACCCCGGATCCTGCCGCTCTCCGCCGGCAGCCACGCCGCGCTCGCCGAGCTGCGTACCCGGCTGGCCCGGCACCTCGCCCGCGACGCCGCGGTGGACGTCGACGCCCTGGCCGCCACCCTGCAGGCCCGCCCGCAGTGGGGCGTCCGCCACGCCGTCGTGGCCACCACCCTCGACGAGGTACGCGCCGAACTGGCCGCCGACGCCGGCCGGGTCGCCTCCGCGTCGCCCCGGGTCGCGTTCTGCTTCACCGGGGCCGCCCGCTACCCGGCCGAGGCGGTCCGCCAGCTGCTCGTCGAGCCGGCGTTCCGCGCCGCGTACGACGAGGTCGCCGCCGCGTTCGCCGCGACCGGTCACCCGCTGCTCGGCCCGGACGAGGCCGCCGGGGTCGACGAGGACCGCCTCGAACGGCCCACCGTGTCCCTGCCCCTGCTGTTCGCCCTGCAGTCCGCGACCGTCGCGCTGCTGCGCGCCCACGGCGTGACCCCCGCGGCGATCGGTGGGCACAGCGTGGGCGAGTACGCCGCCGCCTGCGCCGCCGGGGTGCTGACCGTGCCCCAGGCGGCACGGATGATCCGGCGCCGCTCGGAGCTGTTCGAGGCGGCCCCGCCCGGCCGGATGGTCTCCGTCGACGTCGGCCCGGACGAGGCCGAGCGCCTCGCCCGCGACTTCGACGTCTGCGTCGCGGTGGTCAACTCGGCCGGCAACTGCGTGCTCTCCGGCGAGGAGAAGCCCATCGAGCGCCTCGCCGACCACCTGAGCGCCACCGGCGTGCGGGCACGGCGCGTGCGGGTCGCCACCGCCGCCCATTCCCGGCAGGTCGACGACGCCGCCGCCCGGCTGACCGAGTTCGCCCGCGACCTCACCGTCGCCGAACCCACCGTCGCCTACTTCTCGGCCACCACCGGCCGCCCCGTACGCCCGGGCGAGGTGACGCAGCCGTCGTACTGGGGACGGCACATGCGCGAGACCGTGCGCTTCGCCGACATGGCCCGGGCCATGTGCGAGGGGGCCGACGTCGTGCTGGAGATCGGACCGGCCGGCACGCTGACGCCGTACCTGCGGGCCGACGCGCTCGTCGACCCGGAGGCGGTGCACAGCTGCGTCCCGCACCACCGGGACCCCACCCCGGCGGTCGAGACGTTCGTCCGCCTGCTCGGGCGGCTGTGGGAGCACGGCGTGCCGGTGCGCCGGCCGGTCGCCGCGCCGGCCGGTGGGCGACGCCCCGCCCTGCCGCCCACCCCGTTCTCCGGCGAGGAACACGTCCTGCCCGCGGCCGCTCCCGCCCCCGCCCCGACGGCCCGCACCGGGTCGATCGCGTACGCGCCCCGCTGGGAACGGCAGCCCGACCCGGTGCGCCCGGTCGCACCGGCGACCGGCACCTGGGTCGTCCTCGACGACGGCTCACCGCTCGCCGCCCGTACCGCCGAGGTGCTCGCCGGCCGCGGGGCGCGGGTACGCCGAGTCGGCCTGGACGAGGAGACCGACTGGCGGACGGCGCTCCCGGCGGCCGACCTGTCCGGGGTCGTCTACTTCTGGGCGTCCGCCACCGCGCACCCCGCCGACGGGCGGCCCCACCCCGAGCGGGACCGCGTCGAGCTGGCCTTCGCCCGCCCGATGGAGGTCGCCGTCGAACTCGGCGCCCGTGAGCCCCGCGGCGCGACCGGGCCGCTGCGGCTGGTCGCCGTCCTGCGCGACCTGGCCGACGTCACCGGCGCCGAGCGTGCCGACGCCCACGCCGCCCTCGCGGTCGGTCCGGTCGTGGTCGCCGGCCGCGAGTACGCCCACCTGTCCACCCTGGTCCTCGACGTGCCCGCCGACGCCGGTCCGGAGACCGCCGAGGCGGTGGTCGCCGAGCTCCTGTGCGCCGACGGCGACGCCGCCGACCGGGAGGAGGTGGTGGCCCTGCGCGGCCGGCACCGCTGGCTGCGCCGGTGGCACCCGGTCCCGCTCCCCGCCGCCGGCGAGGCGGACCTCGACGGGGCGGTGCTCATCACCGGCGGCTTCGGCGGCATCGGGCTGGCCGTGGCCGAGGAGATGGTGGCCCGAGGGGTGCGGCACGTCGCCCTGCTCGGCCGCCGGGGCATGCCCGACTCGGCGCCCGTGCGGGCCGCCGTGGAACGGATGCGGGCGCAGGGCGCGCAGGTGCTGCCCCTGGCCGCCGACGTCGCCGACGAGACGGCACTGCGGCAGGCCGTGGAACGCGCCGGCACGCTGGGCGCTCCGCTGCGGACGGTCGTGCACGCGGCCGGCGTGCCGGCCGGCGGCCTGATGAGCCTGCGCCGGCGCGACGACTGGGCCGCCGTCCTGGCCCCCAAGGTCCACGGCACGCCCGCCCTGGCCCGGGCGCTGCGCGGCGTCCCGGTGCGCCAGGTCCTGCTCTGTTCCGCGCTCGACGCGGTCCTCGGCACGCTGGGCCAGGTCGACCACGCCGCCGCCAACGCCTTCCTCGACGTGGTGCCCCGCGCGGACTGGTTCGGCGACGCCCGGGTGACCACCGTCGACTGGGGAGCGTGGCGGGAGGTCGGCCAGGCCGCCGACCTGGGCCGCATGGGCGCCCTGGCCGACTGGCGCCGGTCCATGCTGGAGCACGCCCTGCACCCGCGCGAGGCGGCCCCGGCGGCCCTGTCCGCGCTGGCGGCGGGCTGGCCCGTCCTGGCCGTCACGGCCGCCGACCCGGCGCTGCTGCTGCGGCAGGCCCGCGCCACCGACGTGGTGTCGCTGACGTCGGCGTCGCCGGAGCCGACGCCGACGACGCGCCGCCGCCGGCCGCTGCCCGCGCACACCTACCGTGCGCCCGACGACCCGGTCTCCGTCGCGGTCGCCGGGATCTGGGCCGACGTGCTCGGCCTGGCCGAGGTCGGCGTGGACGACGACTACTTCGCCCTGGGCGGCAACTCGCTGCTGGCCATGCAACTGGTGGCCCGGCTGCGGCGGATCTTCTCCTTCCCGATGCCGCTGAGCGCGATCATCGAGCGCCCCACGGTCGACGCGCAGGCGCACTGGCTGCGGGAGTCGCTGGAGACCTACCTGGACTCGCTCTCCGACGAGGAGGTGGAGCGCCAGCTGGCCGCGTTGGACGCCGCCGCAGGGCCGGCCCGAGACGAACCGAGGACCGCATGAGCGACGCATCCGTGGACCAACGGCGGGCCGAACTGCGCCGCAAGCTGCTGGGCTCGCTCGGCGCCCGCGCCGAGCACGCGGCACCGGCGCCGCCGGCGGTCCGCCCGGCCGACCCCGCCGAGCAGAGCGCGCCGTTTCCCATGCTCGACCTGCAACGGGCGTACTGGCTGGGCCGGGCGGTCGACGGCGTGGCCTGCCACGGCTACCTCGAACTCGACGTCGAGGACCTCGACGTGGACCGGTTCACCGGCGCGTTCCAGCAGCTGATCCGCCGGCACCCGGCGCTGCGGTCGGTCTTCGACGGCGACGGCCGGCAGCGCTGCCTGCCCGCCGAGGAGCTGCGCCACGAGATCCCCCTCGTCGACCTGCGCCAGGCCGCCGACCGGGAGGCGACACTGGAGCGGATCCGCCGCGAGATGTCACACCAGCTGCTACCGGCCGACCGGTGGCCGCTGTTCGACGTGCGGGTCACCCGCACCTCCGAGCGCCGCTGGCGGATCAACCTCAGCGTCGACATCCTGATCGCCGACGCGCAGAGCTTCCAGATCCTCGCCCGGGAACTGCTCACCTGGTACGCCGACCCGGCGGCGGAGCTGCCGCCGATCGACCTGACCTTCCGCGACTACGTGCTGGCCACCCGCTCCGGCGGTGCGGACCTGGCCCGGGCCGAGGCGTACTGGCGCGACCGGGTCCGGGAGCTGCCACCCGCCCCCGACCTGCCCCTCGGCGAGCGGAGCGGACCACCGGCGTTCCGCCGCGTCGAGACGTTCCTGCCCGGCGACACGTGGTCGGCCGTCGTCGCCGCCGGCCGCGCGCGCGGGCTGAGCCCGGCCGCCGTGACGCTCGCCGCGTTCACCGAGGCACTCGGCGTCTGGGCCGCGTCGCCCCGGTTCACCGTCAACCTCACCCAGTTCAACCGCGAACCGGTCCACCCGCACGTCGACCGCGTGGTCGGCTCGTTCACCAACAACACCCTCGTCGACGTCGACCTGGGCACCGGGGCCAGCTTCGCCGAGTTCGGCGCGGCCGTGCAGCGGCGCATGTGGGAGTGCCTGGAGCATCGCGCCCTCAGCGGCGTACGCATCCTGCGGGAGCTGCAACGCGCCCGTGGCGCGGCCGAGATGCCGGTCGTCTTCACCTACGTGCAGTCGGGAGACGACGACTTCCGGACCCGGCTCGGGGCGCTCGGCGAGGTCGTCTACGCCATCTCGCAGACCCCGCAGGTGACGCTGGACTGCCAGGCGTCGGAATCCGGCGACGGCCTCAACCTCTGGTGGGACGCCGACGAGCGGGTGTTCCCGGGGGACTCGTTGGACGAGCTGTTCCGGTGCTTCGTCGACCTGCTGTCCCGCCTCGGGGACGACGACGTGTGGCGGGCGGTCAACCCGGCGGCCAGCCCCGCCGGCGTGGCCACGCTGCGCCGGGGCACCCAGCGCGAGGCGCCGGTGCCCGAGCTGTCGCTGTGGGACCTGTTCGTCCGGTCGGCCGAACGCCGCCCCGACGCCGTCGCCGTCGTCGAGGCCGGGCAGGAGATCACGTACGCGCGACTGCTCGCGGCGAGCCGGGACCTCGCCGCCCGGTTGCGCGGCCAGGACGCCGCGGGGCTCGTCGCGGTGCACGTCGAGCGCGGCTGGCGGCAGGTCGCCGCGCTGCTCGGCGTCCTCGGCGCGGGCTGCGCGTACCTGCCCGTCGACCGGGTGCTGCCGGCCGAGCGGGTCCGCCGGTTGCTGGAACTCGGCGAGGTGCGCCTCGTCGTCGCCGACGGGGACGTCCCGGTCGGGCCGTGGTCGCCGGTGCCGGTCGACGCCGCCCCGTCGGTGGCCGTGGCGCACCCGGGCGGTGTCGGCGCGGGGGAGCCCCGCCTCGCCGGGCCCTCCGGCGGCGACCTCGCGTACGTCATCTTCACCTCCGGCTCGACCGGCGACCCGAAGGGCGTACGACTGCGCCACGACGCGGTGGTCAACACCGTCCTGGACGTCAACGAACGCTTCGGGGTCGACGCGTCGGACCGGGTGCTCGGCCTCTCCTCGGTCGGCTTCGACCTGTCGGTGTGGGACGTGCTGGGCACCCTCGCCGCGGGCGGCACCCTGGTGACCACCGCGCCCGGCCACGCCGCGAAGGACCCCGTCCGGTGGCTCGCCCAGCTGCGCGAGCAGCGGATCAGCGTGTGGAACTCGGTGCCGGCCCTGATGGACCTGCTGGCCACCGAGGCCGAACGGCGCGGCGCCGTCCTGCCCGACCTGCGGCTGGTGCTGCTCAGCGGCGACTGGATCCCGTTGGACCTGCCCGAGCGGATCCGCCGCATCGCGCCCGCCGCGCGGGTAATCAGCCTCGGCGGCGCCACCGAGGCCGCCATCTGGTCGGTCAGCTACGAGGTGGGCGCGGTCGAACCCGGCTGGACCAGCATCCCGTACGGCTTCCCGCTGACCAACCAGACGCTCACCGTGGTGGACTGGGCCGGCCGGGAACGGCCGGTCGGCGCCGTGGGCGAACTCGTCATCGGCGGACGCGGCGTGGCCGACGGCTACTGGAACGCGCCCGCGCTGACCGAGGCGGCGTTTCCCGTCGGCGCCGACGGGCGGGTGTACCGCACCGGCGACCACGTCCGCCGGCACGCCGACGGGATCCTGGAGTTCCTCGGCCGCGTCGACGGCCAGGTGAAGATCCAGGGGCACCGGATCGAACTCGCCGAGATCGACGCCGCGCTGCTGCGTCGCCCCGGCGTCCGCGCCGCCGTCACCGAGGCGGTCGGCCCGCGCGACGGCCACCGCCGCCTGGTCAGCGTCGTCGTGGCCGACGACACGGTCTCCGTGGACGCGCTGCGCGACGACCTCGCCGCGGTCCTGCCGCCGTACATGGTGCCGTCGCGCATCCTGGTCCGCCCGCAGTTGCCCGCCACGCACAACGGCAAGATCGACCGGGCGGCGGTACGTGAGCTGGCCGCCGCCGAGGCCGGGGCGGCGCCGCGGACCCCGGACGACCCCGCGACCGGGCCCACCGGGCCCGGACCCGTCGCACGCCACGTCCTGGACGTCGTCCGTGGACACACCGCGTCGCCGGGCCTCGGGCTGCACGACGACCTGCTCCTGGCCGGCATGGACTCGATCCACATCGTCCGGCTCAGCGGGGCACTCGAACGCGACCTCGACTTCCGGCCGCCGCTGGAGGAGGTGCTGCGGACGCCCACGGCGGCGACGGTGGCCGAGCTGTTCGAGCACGACGTCGTCGTCCGGCTGCGCTCCGGGCAGCGGTTCGGTCGGGCCGGTGTCGAACAGCGGGCGCTGACCGACGCCGCCGAGCGCGAACGGTTCCGGGCCGGGATCGACCGCCGGCCACCGGTGCCGCCGGACGCGGTGCGGATCCCCCTGGCGGGGTTGGCCGTCGACCGCGACGACCCGGTCGGCCGGCTGCTCGCCGTGGCGCTGCCCCGGTTGCGCGACGAGGGGGACAGCCCGCACCGGCCCACCCGCTCCTACCTGACGCCGGGCGGGATCGCCGCCGTCCGGGTCCACCTCTGGCTGCCCGCGCCCGCCGGCCCGCTCGACCGCGGCCTGTACGCCCTCGACCCGGTCGCCGGGGACCTCGTCCGCGTCGCCCCCGACGCGGCCGTCTCCGGTGACGGCTTCGACCCGTTCGTCTACCGGCCGGTCTTCGCCCGCAGCCCGTTCGCGGTCTTCCTCGTCGCCGACCACACCCCCTACCGCACCCTCTACGGCGCGGAGGGCACCCGCTTCGCCGCCATGGAGGCCGGGGCCCTGGCACAGTCCCTCGGCGAGGCCATGCGGCCGGTCGCGCTGCGGGCCGTCCCGTTGGTCGAGTCCGGGCGGCTGGGCGTACCGGGCTGGGGAGACGACGACCAGCAGGTGCTCCAGGCGCTCCTGCTCGACACGACCGCGGACGCGCCGGTCACGCAGGCCCGGGCGGAGCCCACCAGCCGGCCGCTGACCGATTCCGAGCTGCGGCTGTGGATGTACACCCGCCGCCACGGGCCGTCGCCGGCGTACCACATCAGCGCGGTGTTCCGGCTGACCGGACCACTGGACGCCGACCGGTTCGCCGCCGCCCTGCGGCACGTGGTCCGCCGTCACCCGGCGCTGCGCAGCGCGGCCGACGAGTCGCTGCCGCTGCTGCACACCTGGCCCGAGGCGACGCTCGACCTCCGCGTGGTGGACGTCCCGGTGGGCGCGTCCGACGCGGTCGTGGCCCAGATGATCGAGGAGGCGGCCGGGCGGCCGTTCGACATCCTCACGCCGCCGCTGTTCCGGGCGGTGCTGCTGCGCCGCCGCGCCACCGAGCACGTGGCCGTCCTCGTGGTGCACCACCTCGTCGCCGACGACGAGTCCATCCGGATCGTCGGGCACGAGACGCTGTCCACGTACGACGGGCTGGCCGACCCGGACTGGTCGCCGCCGCCCGCGCCGGCCGGTGACGTCGCCGCCGTCGTGGCCCGGCGCGCGCAGCTCGTCCGCGCCGACCCCGACGGGCGCGCCCGGCGGCGGGAGGCCCTGCTGCGGACCGCCGCCGCCGACGACCGCCTCCCGGCCGGGGGCGGCGGCGGCCGACCCTGGGTGGGCGCCAGCCAGACGGTGCTCTTCAGCACCGACGAGCGGGCGGCCTGGGAACGCTCGCGCCGGGAGCTGGGCGTGACCACGCAGGTCCTGGAGCTGGGCCTGCTGGCGCTGGCGGTACGCGCCGCCGGCGGACCGCCGGAGAGCCTCGTCGGGATGCCGGACTTCGGCCGGGACACCGCGGCGGACTGGGACGCCGTCGGCTACTTCGCCACCACCCTGTTGCTGCGCGCCTCGCTGCGCGGCGTCACCACCTTCGGGGAACTGCTCGCCGAGCTGCGCACCGAGTCCGGGCTGGCCCAGGCGGCCAAGCACCTGCAACCGGAGGATCTCGTCGGCGACCGCGCGACGGCCCGGGCCGGCGGATTCGGGCTCTGGCTCGCCACGTACGGCGAGCAGGAGATGCCCCGGCTGCGCGAGCTGAGCGTGGCGCCGGTCCCGGTGGACAACCACGTCGCGCGCCACGACCTGCGCGTCGGGTTCTTCCAGCGGGCCGACGGGCTGGGCCTGCACGTCACGCACCGCCCGGGCGTGCTGGACGCCAGGTTCGTCGACGGCTTCACCGCCGCCCTGACGCGCCTGCACCGGGCCGTGCCCCGGGCCGACCGCACCGTCGAGGCGGTCCTCGACGAGCTGCGCCACGAGTACGGAGGAGCTGCCATGACCGAGCTGAGCGACGCCGACCTGCTCCCGCGTGCCGGCAGCCGCCGGCGCCGGGGCGCGCGCGGCAGGGTCGACCCGGTGGCGCTGAGCCTGCCCGAGCCCGGTGCCGCCCCGCCCCTGCCGGTCTTCGAGGCCCGCCTGCCCGCGGTCGACCTCGCCACCTGGATCGCCTCGACCCGCGACCGGGTGACCGGCCTGCTGCACGAGTACGGCGCGGTCCTCATCCGGGGGATGGCCGGCACGCGGGAGGGCTTCCCGATCGCGGTGCGGCTCGTCGCCGACAGCGAGCTGCTCGACTACTCCAACCGGTCGACGCCGCGCAGCCGGGTCGAGGGCAACGTGTTCACCTCGACGGAGTACCCGGCCGACCAGGTGATCCCGCAGCACGGCGAACAGGCGTACACCACGCGGTGGCCGCTCGTGCTGGGGTTCCGCTGCGAGGTCGCCGCCGCCAGCGGTGGCGAGACGCCGCTGGCCTCGGCCGCCGCCGTGCTGTCCGCCCTGCCCGGGGAGCTCGCGGCCCGCTTCGCCGAGCAGGGCGTCCTGTACGAACGGTGGTACCACCCGCACCTCGACCTGCCGTGGAGCGAGGTGTTCCAGACCGACGACCGCGACGAGGCCGAGGCGGCCGCGGCGGCGGCCGGCATCGAGACGGCGTGGTTCGACGGCGGCGTGCTGCGCACCCGCCAGCGGGCACAGGGCGTCGTCACCCATCCGGTCACCGGGCAGCGACTGTGGTTCAACCAGGCCCAGCTGTTCCACCCGGCCGCCCTGCCCGCGGCCATGCGCGCCGAGCTGCACCGTAGCTTCGGCGACCGGCTGCCCCGCAACGCCTACTTCGGCGACGGGCAGCCGATCCCCGACGCCGACCTCGCCCACGTGCAGCGGGCCTTCGCCGCGCACACGTGGCGGTTCCCGTGGCGGGAGGACGACGTGCTGCTGGTCGACAACCTCGCCATGACGCACGGCCGCGACAGCTTCCAGGGGCCGCGCCGGGTGCTGGTCGCCATGGCCGGTGTGGGGGAGCAGCCGACGGGAGGGACCCGATGACCCGCGAGTTCGACCTGCACCCCCTGGCGCCCGCGCAGTGGGCACTGTGGGCCGCCCTCGGCGAGACCCTGCTCGGCGGCGGCGTCGACGTCGAGCTGACGCTGCCGGGGACGCCCCCGCCCGACGCCGACGAGGTCGTCCGCGACCTGCTGTGGCGGCACGAGGCCCTCGCCACCACCCTCGAGATCGTGCCGGGCGTGCTGCTGCCGGTGCAGCGCATCGCCGATGACGACGCCGCCCCCGACGCCACGGTGACCACCGGTTCGCGGGGCGTGACAGTCCGGTTCCGGGTGCCGACCGCGACCGTCGACAGCCGGTCCCTCTGCCTGCTGGCCGAACAGCTCGACGCCGCCCTGCACGGCCGCCCGGCCGAGGAGGCCGAGCTGGGCTGGTTCGACGTGCACGACTGGAACGAGCGCCGGGTCACCCGCCGCGAAGCCTCCACCGCCGTCCCGGAACGGATGCGCGAGCGCGGCGGCCCGGTCGGGCGCGCGTACCAGCGGGCCGAGCTGCCGGCCGAGACCGTCGACGCCCTGCGGGCCGCGGCGACGGCCCTCGACGCAGCACCGGACGACGTGCTCGCCGCCGCGCTCGGCGTGCTCGCCGGGCACCACCCCGACGTGCGGCCCGGCGTCGGCCGGGTGCTCGGCGGCCGGCCCCTCCCGCAGCTCGCCACCGTCGTGGGCCGCCTCGACCTGCTCGTCCCCGTCGAGGTCGCCGCCGACGCCGAGGACGCCCGGTCGCTGGTCGAGCGCGTGCGCGCCGCCCGCGACGCGGCGCAGCAGCTCCTCGACGACGACCCCTTCCTCGTCGCCCGCGACCAGGTCGCCGCCGCGGTCGACCCCCGACCCTGGTACGGCGTCAGCGTCGCGCCCTCCGAGGAGCTGCGCACCCGCCTGCCCGGCGCCCGCATCACGACCGTCGGCGACGACCCCGGCCCGTGCTCCGTGCTGCTCACCGTCGAGACGGACCGCGTCGAGCTGCGCCACGAGACGGGGCTCTTCTCCGGCGCGCAGCTGCGCTGGTGGGACCTGCGGTTGCGGGCGGCGCTGCGGGCGCTCGCCGCCGGCGACCCCCGCCCGCCGACGACCTGGCAGCTGGTCGGACCGGAAGAGCAGGAGTGGATCGGGGCCGCGCTGCGCGGCGCCCGTGGCACCGCACCGGTCGAGGACACCGTCGTGCACCGGATCCGCCGGACGGCCGACGAGCGACCGGACGCGGTCGCGGTCGTCGACGGCGACCGCAGCCTCACGTACGCCGAGCTGGTGCGCGCGGCCGACGGGCTGGCCGGCCGGCTGACCACCGCGACCCCGGACGGCCTGACCGGCCTGGCCGCCGGCCGGCTGAGCACCTGGATCGTCGGGGCGCTCGGCATCATGACCGCCGGCCACGGTTTCCTGCCGCTCGACGGGCGCATGCCCCCGCACCGCCGGGACCGGCTGCTGCGCCTGGCGGGCGGCCCGGACGTGCTGGGCGACGCCGACCTCACGCCGCAACCGGCCGGGCCGTCCGCGCCGAACCGGGCGCTGCCGTCCGCGCTCGCCTACGCCATCGCCACCTCCGGGTCGACGGGCGAGCCGAAGCTCGTCGGCGTCGAGCACCGCAACCTCTGCGCGTACGCCGAGTCGATCGCGGCGGTGCTGCCGATGCCCCCCGGCACCCGGGTGGCCAGCCCGGCGGCGCCCACCGCCGACCTGGGATACACCACCGTCTTCCCCGCCCTCGCGCAGGGCGCCACGATCGTGGCCGTTCCCGAGGCCGCCCAGCTCGACCCCGTCGCGTTCGCGGACACGGTGGCCGGGCAGCGGGTCGACGTCCTGAAGATCACCCCGACGCACCTGGAGGCGCTGTTGGTCGGCGACATCCGGTGCCTGCCGAGGCGCACCCTCGTGCTCGGCGGCGAGGTGGCCTCGGCGGAGCTGCTGCGGCGCATCCGCGACCAGCGGCCGGACCTGACGGTCCTCAACCACTACGGCCCGACCGAGACCACCGTCGGCGTCTTCGCCGCCGGCCAGCCGGCGGCCACCCTCGGCGACGCGCTGCCCGTCGGCCGGCCGCTGCCGCACACCGTCGCCCGCGTCGTCACCGCGCACGGACCCGCTGCCGTCGGCGCCCCCGGCGAGCTGCGGGTCTCCGGGGCGCACGTCGCGCGCGGCTACCTGGGCGACCCACGGCTCACCGCCGACCGGTTCCGCCCGGTCGCCGGCGGGGGCCGGGAGTACCGCACCGGTGACCTGGTGGCGCTGGGTCCCGACGGCCTGGTCCGCTTCCGGGGCCGGCTGGACGACCAGGTGAAGATCCGGGGACACCGGGTCGAGCCGCGGGAGGTCGAGCGGGAGCTGGCCGCCCACCCGGCGGTCCGCCAGGCGGCCGTCGTGGTCGACGCGGCGGGCGGCCGGGCGCGCCTGCTGGCGTTCGCGGTGGCCTCGGCCGGCGTGGCCGACCTGCGGGAGCACCTCACCGCCCGGCTGCCCGAGGCGTGGCTGCCGGCGGTGGTCCAGGTGGTCGACCGGATCCCGCTGGCGGCCAACGGGAAGGTGGACCGGGCGGCCCTCGTCCGGGTCGCGGCCGGACCCGCGCTCGGCACGGCGCCACCCCGGCACGACCTGGACCGGGTGCTCGTGGCGATCTGGTCGGAGCTGATCGGCGTCCCCACGCTCGGTGTCGACGCGAACGTCTTCGAGAGCGGCGGTCACTCGCTCACCGTCACGCAGGTCGCCTCCCGGCTGCGCGAGTACCTCGACGCGGACGTCACCATCGACCTCTTCTTCGCCCATCCCACCATCGCCGGGTGCAGCGACGTCCTGCTGGCCCGCCCGGACGCGGCGGACATCCGCCGCCGGGCGGCCATCGTGGTGCAGGTCCTGGAGATGTCCGACGACGAGGCCGCCGCCATCGCCGGCGAGCCGGACGGGCGGTGACGACGATGACGCCGGAGACCTACCCGTCGCGGCAGCTGTCCGGCCGGATCTCGGTCGCCGGCTTCGACGCCCCGGTCGAGATCCGCACCGACGCGGCGGGGGTGCCGACGGTCGTCGCGCGCAGCCGCGCCGACCTGTACCGCGCCCAGGGCTTCCTGCACAGCGCCGAGCGCGGCTGGCAGATGGACCTCGACGCGCGGACCGCGCTGGGGCGCCTCGCCGAACTGCTCGGCCCGGGCGCGCTCCTGTCGGACGCCCTCTTCACCCGCCTCGGGGTGGCCGACCTCGCGCAGGCGGTGGTCGACCGCGCCCCGGCCGACGTCCGGCAGGTGTTCGACTGGTACGCCGAGGGCACCCGCGCCGGCCGGGCCGTGGTCCCGCTGACCGCGGAGCACCGCTTCCTCGGCACCCAGCCGCCGGAGCTGGACGGCCCGCAGGCGCACCTGCGAGCGGCGGCGATGATGGTGGCGCTGGGCTTCGCCCTCCAGCACGACTGGCTGCTCGACCTGGTCCGCGCGGCGGTCGAGGCGGCGCCGGTCGTCGACGACGGGCCGACCCCGGCCCGGCTGCTCGCCGCGATCGGCCGGCAGACCGGCGGGCTGCTCGCGTCGGCCGGCTGGGGATCGAACGCCTGGGCGGTGCCCCGCCCCGACGCCGCGCCGCTGCTCTGCGGCGACCCGCACCTGGACGCGCGGCTGCCCGGCCACTGGTATCCGGTGCGGCTGTGCGGGCCGGACGGCGATGTCGTCGGGGCCACCCGTCCCGGCCTGCCGGACGTCTTCTTCGGCCACAACGGGCACGTCGGCTGGGCCACCACCTTCGCGCCCGCGCTGACCACCCGCATCGTCGTCGAGCGACTCTCGCCCGACGGCGGCACCGTGCAGCGCGCTGGCGGTCCGGTGCCGGTGACCCGCGAGCGGCGGCCCGTCGAGGTACGCGGCTTCGGCACCGACACCGTCGTCTGCGCCCGCACCGAGCACGGCCGCCTGCTCGGGCTGGACGTGCCGAGCCCCGACGGCCGGTGGACCTACGACCTCGCCGTCGACTCGGCCGCCTGGGCCGAGCCGTACTCGCAGCCCGTGCTGGCCGCCGCGGCGGGCGCCAAGACGGTGGACGACCTGTGCGCCGCGCTGGGCGGCTGGCGGTCGGTGCCGCAGTCGGTCGTCTGCGCCGACACCTCCGGCACGGTCGCGGTGGTGCAGACCGGCGTCCGCCTCGCCGACGCGGCGGGCGGGCCGCTGCGCGGCTGGCGCGTCGCCGAGGCCGAGGCGCTCATCAGCGAGGACCGGTTCCACGTCAGCCGCGCCGACGGCGCGGTGGTCGCGGCCAACGACCGCTGCGGCGACCCGACCGAGCCCGGCCACTGGGAGGTGCCGCTGCGGGCCGACCGCATCCGGGCGCTGCTCGCCGCCGGCCCCGCCGACCGGGCGCGGATGGCCGGAATCCAGCTCGACGTCCGCTCCGCGCTGGCCGACGAGATCCTCGACGACCTGCTCGCCCGGCTCGCCGACGCCGACGTCGGGGAGGAGCCGACGCTGGGCGCGCTGCGCGAGTGGGACCGGTTCGTCCACCCCGACGCCGCCGAACCGCTGATCTTCGCGTACTGGCTGATGGAGCTGGCCCGCGCGGCGGTGGAGCCGGCCGGACCGGAGGTCGCCGAGCTGTTCGTGACGAGCAAGGCGTGGCTGACCGAATGGGGCTGGCAGCTCGTCGCCGCCCACGCCCGGGGCTGCCCGCCCCACGACCTGGCCGCCTGCCTCGACCGGTCGCTGGCGGCGATCCGCGCCGCGCAGGGCGAGGACCCACGCACCTGGGAGTGGGGCAGGCGGCACCGCGTCGCCGCCGAGCACGGGCTGTCCCGGCTGCTGCCGCCCGGCCTGCTGCCCGAGCCGGAGCCGATGCCGGGCGCGGACGACACCGTGTGCCGGGGCGACTTCGCCGCGCCGCCGCGCGCGAGCGTCTCGTTCCGCCTGATCGTCGACCTCGCCACGCCCGACGCCTCGCTCTGGGCGTTCCCGTGCGGAGTCTCCGGGGTGGTCGGCGCCCCGCACTTCCTCGACCAGGTCCCACTGTGGCGGGACGGCCGCTACCACCCCCTGCCGTGGACGGAACCGGCCCTGCGGCGGCAGACCGTCGCCGAACTCCTCCTGAGCCCGGGCAGCTGACCCCCGTCCTCCCGCACCCACCGCAGAAAGGCGCCCTCCTGTGATCGCCAAGACCGTCTTCAACCTCTACCACCAGTTCCCCGACCGGGTGCTCGACCCGGTTACCGGGGCGCCGGTGAGCCTGGACCGGCTCGTCGAGGTGCTGCCGCCGTCGCTGGCCGCGATGGAGCTGGACACCCGGGCGGAACTGCCCGTACCGGAGGACCTGCGGGAGGTCTTCGCCGAGTACCGGCCGACGCCGATCTTCGAGGCGCGCCGCTTCGCGGAGGCGATCGGCGGGGGCAGCCGGATCCTCGTCAAGGACGAGGGCCGCACCGCCTCCGGCAACCACAAGATGAACAGCGCGCTGTGGATCGCGTACCACTGCGCCCGGGACGGGGTGCGCACCATCACGACCGAGACCACCGGCAACTGGGGGCTCGCGCTGGCCCTGGCCGGGCAGCGGTTCGGCGTCCACGTGGTGTGCTTCCTGGACAAGCGCAGCGCGGACGCGCGCCCGGACCGGGAGGAGCTGATGCGCCGCGCCGGGGCCGAGGTGATCGTGGTCGGCGGGGACGACGACGAGTACGACCCGCTGGTCCTGTCGGCCAACGAGGCGGTGACCTACACCAGGCAGCGCGGCGACTCGGCGTACATCTTCGGCAGCGTCTACAACTACTTCATCCTGCCGCAGACCATGACCGGGGTGGAGGCCCGCGCCGAACTCGGCGACGAGCAGCCGGACGTGGTCGTCGGCAGCTGCGGTGGGGGCGCGAACCTGCTGGGCATCGCCGCGCCGTACCTGGCCGCCCGCGTCGACGGGACCGCCGACACCGAGGTGCTGTGCGCCGAGTCGGAACTCTGCCCGATCGTCAGCAAGGGCGTCCTCGGCCACTACTCCATCGACGAGCAGGACCACTACCCGAAGCTGGTCACCTACGGCCTGGAGCGGCTGCTCGGCTCGGCGTACATCGGCGGGCTCGGCTCGACCATCGTGGCCGCCCCGGTCGCCGCCTTCCACCAGGCCGGTGCGCTGCGCACCGCGCAGTTCAGCGCCGACGAGGCCGCCCGGGCCGCCCAGCTGTTCGAGCGCACCGAGGGCCGGCGCGTCGCGCTGGAGACCGGCTACCAGCTCGCGGGCGTGATCCAGGAGGCCCGGCGACGGCCCGGCGGCCGCATCCTCGTCAACGTCAGCTCGGTCGACCGGTCCTCCTTCGCCTGACCCCCGGCCCGTCCACCCACGCACCCTGAGGATCCGCCGTGCTGAACTCCGCCAACCGCGCCGCCGCCCTGCGCAAGCTGCTCGCCGCCGAGGGCTACACCCAGCCCCGCCGCATCGTCCCCGGCAGCGGCGACGGGACGCCCTCGTTCGCGCAGGAGCGGTTGTGGTTGGTGGATCAGTTGGGTGGGTCGGCGGCTTACAACATTCCGCATGCGTTGCG
>NZ_JBPQTK010000113.1:0-20248 GCF_051386315.1 Micromonospora sp. URMC 107 | reverse complement strand
GGCCCCCCCCCCCCCCCGGGCGCCACGCCTCGGTGGAGCGGCTAGCGGCCGTGGAATCCCGGGTCGGCCCGGCCCGCCGGCCCGCCGTTCCCGTCCGATCGTCGCTCCGCAGGCCGCAGCTCCCCATCCCCGCTTTCCAAGCGTTACGCCCTGGTCGTCACGGCGTGCCCGGCGGCCCGCAGCCTTCCTCGCGGTCTGAGTGCTCTCAGTCCTGGCGGCCCAAACTCCCGGCCGTCCCTGCGCCCTTCCCGTCCCTGCGCCCTTCGGCAGCGCGGCAGCCCACCAGAGCGCGAAGTCAGACGGCGCGGTGTGAGCGGGTCCCGACGAGGACACGCAGCGCGTCTGTCGTCCCTCGTTCCCACGCCCTCCGCCAGCGTCCGGTCGGCCCTCGGCGTCCCCCGGAGTTCCGACGGCACGCCGAGCAGCGGACGGCATCGGCGATCGCTGACAAGCGACGACGAGACCCGTCTGACATGCCTCCGGTTTCACGTGGAACCGGCAGGCGAGACCCGGCGAAGCGAAGCGCCACCACGCCAAAGTTATCCACAGGGGTTATCCACAGGCTGCCCCGTTTCACGTGAAACCCCGCGTGGAACGGGGTGACAGCCTGTGGATGACGCCGTGTGTCGGGCGTCTCATCGGCCTGTGGGGGCCTGTGGATACCTGTGGACAGAGCCGCTCCGCGTTGTCGCGTGATGGCCGGATCGGCGTGGCTCCGTGGATGGTTCGGGTAGGGACAGCGGTGCCGGAAACGGTTAGTGTCAGCGTCGTGCGCGACACCCCTCCCGCAGTTCCGGACTTCACCCAGTGGCCGTCCTTTCCTTTCGAGGGCGACCTTCGTGTCAAGCAACTCGATGAACCGGTCCCGGTCGAGCCGCTCCGCAAGGGCGAGGGGCACCGGGAATGCACCGCCTGCAACGCCCCCGACGACGCCTACATCTGGGTGGGCGAGCGGTGGCGGGTACGCGCCATGGACCGCCCCACCGGATTGCCGATGGTGTTGATCCTGGAATCCCGTTCGCATCTGGACCTCGGCGACCTGCCGAATCTGCTGGCCGCCGAGCTTGGGGTGATGACCGTACGGCTGGAACGGGCCATCCGGTCCCTCGACGGGGTCGCGCGGGTGCACGTCAACCGCTGGGGCGACGGCTCGGCGCACCTGCACATGTGGTTCCTCGCCCGGCCCTACGGGCAGCTCCAGCTTCGGGGGACCTTCCTCTCCCTCTGGGACTCCATCCTGCCGCCCATCTCCGAGGCGCAATGGCGAGAGAACCTCGCCATGGTGGCCGCCTGGCTGGCGGAGTTCGGTGGTCGCCCGCTGGCCGAACCGCCGCGCATCCAGTGGCAGACGCCGTCCAGCTTCACCGGGCAGCCCACGGTCGAAGTCGCCCCACTCGAGGGCGAGGCAGTCTCCGTGATCGAGTCCGCCGAGGAGACCCCGCCGGCCGAGGAGCCGGACGGCGAGGCGTCCGAACGGTCGGGCACCTAGGGTCCGCGTCGAAGCCGGTCACAGCCACTCGACGCTGACGCCACCCGGTCGCCGCCAGGGCGTCCACGAGGTCTTCCGGGCTGGGGGTTCTGCCCGGTCGCTGAGCCAGCGAACGAAGACCTCGCCGTATGCCGAATCCGCCACGTCGAACGACCACTCCCGTTCGGGCACCACCGCCGATCCGACAGCCCCTAGCATTGCCGCATGGCGACACGGCTCGTGCAGATCAACATGAAGGCTCGGGACGACTCCGCGTTGGGCGGCTTCTGGGCGGAGGTGCTCGGCTGGGGAGTCTCCAGCGAGGGACCCGGCGTGACCAACCTCGAACCCGAGGGCTTCGTCTATCCCGACCCCGTCGCCGTCTGCCTCGACCTCGTCGTCTCCCCGGAACCCAAGACGGTGAAGAACCGCGTGCACGTCGACCTCGCCACCACCTCGGCGGCCCATCAGGCGGAGGTGGTGGCGCGTCTGAAGGATCTCGGCGCGACCCCTGCCGACGTGGGCCAGGGCGACGCCCCGTGGACGGTCCTGGCCGACCCGGAGGGTAACGAGTTCTGCGTGCTGGACCCCCGACCGCTCCACCGAGACACCGGACCGATCGCCGCGGTAGTGGTCGACTGCGCGGATCCGCGAGCGATGGCCCGCTTCTGGGGCGAGGCCATGGACTGGGCCCTGCACGAGGTGACCGACCACCAGGCGGTGCTGCGCTCCGCCAGGGGCGTCGGCCCGTATCTGCGGTTCGTTCGCACACCCGACGTGAAGACCGGGTGGAACCGCGTCCACCTCGATGTGCGCCCATACCCGGGTGACGACATGGAGGCCGAGGCGGCCAGGCTGCGGGCTCTCGGCGCCACCGCCGTCGACCTGGGCGGAGCCGAGGTCCCGTGGACCGTCCTCGCGGACCCGGAAGGCAACGAGTTCTGCCTCCTCACCCCAGCCTGACCGAACCCTCGTCAGCCGCTCACCACGGCCACCAGGCCGAACTCCGCGACGCTCCTCGGACGCCCGACGGACCCACCCGAGGAGGTGTTCCGGGCGGCCGTGCGTGGCCGACGCCGGCCACGGCGGCGGACCGGTCGATCAGGGGTGCCGGGCCGCGGCGCGGGCCACCAGGGTTCCGATCATCCTGCCGAAGTCCAGCCCGGCGGCCTGGACCGCGAGCGGCAGCAGCGAGGTTTCGGTCATCCCCGGCGAGACGTTGACCTCCAGCACGTGCGGCCGCCCGGCGGAGTCCACGATCAGGTCGACGCGGCTCAGGTCGCGCAGGCCCAGCGCGGTGTGCGCGGCCAGCGCGACGTCGGCCACCGCGTCAGCCACCGCCGGCTCCAGCCGCGCGGGCGTGTGCCAGGTCGTCCGGCCGGCGGTGTAGCGGGCGGCGTAGTCGTACACCCCGTTGCGGGGCACGATCTCCACCGCGGGCAGGGCGCGCGGCCCGTCACCCAGGTCGACCACGGAGACCGCCACGTCCATGCCGGGCACGTACCGTTCGACGAGCGCCGTCGAGTCGTACGCGAAGCAGCCGACCATCGCGGCCGGCAGTGATGCGGCGTCCCGGACCACGGCGGCACCCAGCCCTGAACCGCCCTGGGTGGGCTTCACCATGAGCGGCAGCCCCAGCCGCTCGACGATCCGGTCCAGCACCGCCACGGCGCCCAGCTCGGAGAACCGGTCGTGCGGAAGGGCGACCCAGTCCGGGGTCGGGATGCCCGCCTCGCGGAGCACCGCCTTGGCCGAGGGCTTGTCCCAGGCGAGTCGCGACGCCCGGGCGTCGCACCCCACGTACGGGATGCCGCAGAGGTCGAGCACGCCGCGCAGCGACCCGTCCTCGCCGGTGGCGCCGTGCAGGGCGATCACCACGGCGTCGGGCGGATCGGCGGTCAGGGCCGGCAGCAGCGCCACGTCGGCGTCCCGCAGCTCGGCGTCCACCCCGACCGCACGCAGCGCGTCGAGCACCCGGCGCCCGGACCGCAGCGAGACGTCACGTTCGTAGGAGAGCCCGCCGGCGAGCACCAGCACCCGCAGGTCGGCGGTGACGGCGGAGTCGGTCACGACGGAACGGTCGGCAGCGGTGGGAACCATGCCGGAATCATGCCAAGTCGGGTCCCGGCGTGTCCGAGCCGGCCTGCCCGCGCCGCGCCCCGGGGCGGCCGACCGCGCCGAAGACCCGCCGCATGGCGATGTCCTGCTCCATCACGCCGGCCAGCCGGCGTACGCCCTCGCGGATCCGCTCCGGGGACGGGAACGAGAAGTTGAGCCGCATGTTGCCGCTGCCGGTGCCGTCGGCGTAGAAGCCGGTGCCCGGTACGTACGCCACCCGGGCGGCGATGGCCCGGGGCATCATCGCCTTGGAGTCGAGGCCGTCGGGCAGGGTCGCCCAGACGAAGAGGCCGCCGCCCGGCGTCGTCCAGGTCGTGCCGGCGGGCATCAGGTCGTCGAGCGCGGCGAGCATCGCGTCGCGCCGTTCCCGGTAGACCTCGCGGTAGACCTTGAGCTGCTCCCGCCACGGCATGGTGCCGAGGTAGGTGGAGACGGCGGCCTGCGCGTAGCCGCTCGGGCAGAGGATCTGCGCCTCGCTGGCGATGACCAGTTTGTCGCGGACGGCGTGCGGCGCGAGGATCCAGCCGACCCGCAGGCCGGGGGCGAAGGTCTTGGAGAAGGTGCTGAGGTAGAAGACCCCGTCGCGGCGCCGCGCGCGCAGCGGCGCCGGCGCGTCGCCCTCGAAACCCAGCTGACCGTACGGGTCGTCCTCGACCACGAGCAGGCCGGCGCGCTCGCAGATGTCGAGCACCCGCTCCCGCCGCTCCTCGGTCAGCGTCACGCCGGTCGGGTTCTGGTAGGTCGGGATGGTGTAGAGGAACTTGACCCGCCGGCCCGCGCGCGCCTGCTCGGCGATGACCGCCTCCAGCGCCTCGGGGACCAGCCCGTCGTCGTCCATCGGCACGTGCACGACCTGCGCCTGGGCGGCCTGGAACACCCCGAGCGCGCCGACGTAGGTCGGGCCCTCGGCGAGCACCACGTCCCCCGGGTCGAGGAAGAGTCGGGCCACCAGGTCGAGGGCCTGCTGCCCGCCCACGGTGACCACCACGTCGTCCGGGGACGCACCGCAGGCGGCGTCGATGCCGGAGAGCGCCATCACCTCGCAGATCCGCTCGCGCAGCTCCAGGGTGCCCTGGCCGATGCCGTACTGGAGGGTGGTCGCGCCGTGCTCGGCACCGAGCCGGCCGAGCATCTCGCCGACCGCGTCGAGCGGCAGCGCCGCGATGTAGGGGGCACCGCCGGCGAGCGAGACCACCTCCGGCCGACTGGCCACCGCGAAGAGCGCGCGGATCTCCGAGGCGGTCATGCCCCGCACGCGGCGGGCGTACCGGTCGGTGTAGTCGTCGAGCGTCGTGCCGGTCATGACATCACCTCGATGGCTGCTCGGGTGGCTCCCGCCCCGGCGTACCCGGGACACCGGCGACCATGGCGACGCGGGACGCCGGTGTCGATCCTAGTCGCCGCCTGGCAGGACGCCACCGTGACGGTGGCCGGCGTCCACATCGCGGACCCGGTTGGCGCCTCGGGGGGAGGGGCATTCGCGCGTCCCCTCCCGCGGCGTCCGTTTGCGGCGTACGATCGCTCGTCGGGGGGCAGGAAGGCGGCGTTGTCGTTCCGTGCCGGTCTCACCTCCGAGCCTAATGTGGGGATGCACCAATGTCGCGACGTCTGGTCAGCTTGACCCTCGACACCCTGGAGGACCTGCCCCGTCCGTGCCGGCAGTGCGTCTACTGGGAGCTTGATCCGGTTTCGGCGGACCGGGCCTGTGCCGCGGGCGACCCGGGGCTGGAGAAGGAGGCCTGGGTCTCGCAGACGCTGCTGGAGTGGGGTTCCTGCGGCAAGCTCGTCTACGTCGACGGCATGCCGGCCGGCTTCGTCCTGTACGCCCCACCGGCCTACGTGCCCCGCTCGATGGCCTTCCCCACCTCCCCGGTCTCCGCCGACGCCGCGCTGCTGATGACGGCCAACGTGGTGCCCGCCTTCGCCGGCGGCGGGCTGGGCCGGATGCTGGTCCAGGGCGTCGCCCGGGACCTCACCAAGCGCGGCATCAAGGCGATCGAGGCGTTCGGCGACGCCAAGTTCGGCGACGCGGCCGACCCCGCCGGCACCTGCGTCGCCCCGGCCGACTTCTTCCTCTCCGTGGGCTTCAAGACGGTCCGCCCGCACCCGCGCTTCCCCCGCCTGCGGCTGGAGCTGCGAACCGCGTTGAGCTGGAAGTCCGACGTCGAGTACGCGCTGGAGAAGCTGCTCGGCTCGATGAGCCCCGAGACGCTGCTCCGCCCGGTCCGCCCGGCCCCGGCCACCCGCTCGACCGCCGGCTGACCCGCGCCGGCGCGTCCGGTCGGCGGCGCGTTCCGGGCGGCAGGCGGCCAGATCAGTCCACCACCGTGCCGGCGGCCACCACCGCCCGCAACTCGCTCACGTCGATCGAGCCGGTGGGGACGTCCCGCTCCACGGGGAAGTACATCCGCTGCACGGCGGCGACGATGGCCTCCACCACCCTGTCGCGGAACCGGGGGTCGACCAGCCGGGCCCGGTCGGCGGGCGAGGTGAGGTAGCCGACCTCGACGCGTACCGCCGGCATGCGGGTCAGCCGGAGCAGGTCCCACGCCTTCGCGTGGGTACGGCAGTCGCGCAGCCCGGTACGCGCCACGATCTCCCGCTGCACCAGCCCGGCCAGCCGCTCCCCGGTCGCCGAGGTCACTCCGTTGTCGGTGCCGTAGTGGTAGGTCGCCACCCCCTCTGCCTCCGGGTTGGCGTGCCCGTCGAGGTGCAGCGAGATGAACACGTCGGCGCCGAGCGAGTTGGCCAGCTCCGCCCGGCCGACGTCCGGCAGGCAGTCCTCCGGGGCCGGGCCGCGGGTCAGCTGCACGCGGACGCCGGAGGCGGCGAGCCTGCCCTCCAACCGGCTGGCCAGGTCGTGCACGAGATCCGCCTCGGTCCACCGCAGCGACCCGTCCGGCACCACCACGCCCGGATCGGTGCCCCCGTGTCCGGGGTCGATGACGACGGTCCGGCCCACCAGCGCCGGGCCGGACTGCCGGATGGCGTCGGATTCGCGCAGCCACTGCGGCCGGCCGCCCACGACCTTGCGGCCGAGCCGGCGCAGCGCGTTCATGGTGTGCGGACCGCACGAGCCGTCGGGCGTCAGCCCGACCTCGCGTTGGAACTGGGCGACCGCCCGGGACGTCCGTACGCCGTAGATGGCGTCCGCGCGGCCGACGTCGTACCCCATCTCCAGCAGCCGTTCCTGGAGCGAGCGGACGTCCTCACCCGTGAGCGGCTCCGGGACGGCGTGGTAGAGCGTGCGGGCGCCGAGCCGCCAGCGGGCGGCGTCCAGGGCCCGCCAGGTCTCCGCACCGACCCGGCCGTCCACGCTGAGCCCCCGGGACTGCTGGAAGGCCCGCACGGCCCGTTCGGTGTGGGTGTCGAACTCGTCGGCGTCCGGTGCCGTCGGGACGAGCAGGTCGAGACCGGTCAGCACCGTACGGATCTCGGTCACGGCGGGTCCACGGTCACCGGGTCGGATCGGACGCACGCACGACCCCCTCTGCACGGACGGTTGCTGGCCGGGCGGCCCCGGGTTGAGGTTATGCGCTGCGAGGGCTCCGGGTGTGGCACGTCGGGAAAAACGCGTCGACCCCGTGCCCGGCGGACCGGGTACGGGGCCGACGCGCGTCGGTGCCGCTCAGAGCGCGGATTCGATGAGCTTGACGAGCTCGCCCTTCGGCTTGGCGCCGGCGATCGACTGCACCGGCTCGCCGTTCTTGAAGACGGTGAGGGTCGGGACCGACATCACCCGGTAGGTGCGGGCGGTCTCCGGGTTCTCGTCGATGTTGAGCTTGACGATGGTGACCTGGTCGCCCATCTCGCCGGCGATCTCCTCCAGCAGCGGCGACACCTTGCGGCACGGGCCGCACCACTCGGCCCAGAAGTCCACCAGAACCGGCTTGTCGGACTTCAGCACGTCGACGGCGAAACTCGCGTCGGTGACCGACTTCGTTGCTCCCACTATGACCCTCCTCCTCCGGATGTTTCCGGTTGTTCAGCCCTGCAGCGTGGCGATGAAGCGCTCGGCGTCCAGCGCGGCGGCACAGCCCGTGCCGGCGGCGGTGATCGCCTGCCGGTAGGTGTGGTCCACCAGGTCGCCGGCGGCGAAGACGCCGGGCACGCTGGTCCGGGTGCTCGGCGCCTCGACCTTGACGTAGCCCTCGTCGTCCAGCTCCACCTGCCCCCGGAAGAGCTCGCTGCGCGGGTCGTGGCCGATGGCCACGAAGACGCCGGTGACGTCGAGGACCTTGGACTCGCCGGTGTGCGTGTTGCGCACCCGCACCCCGCAGACCTTGCCGTCGTCGCCGAGGATCTCCTCGACCACGGTGTTCCACTCGACCTTGATCTTGTCGTTGCTCAGTGCCCGCTCAGCCATGATCTTGCTGGCCCGGAAGGAGTCCCGGCGGTGGATGATGGTGACCGAGTCGGCGAACCGGGTGAGGAAGCTGGCCTCCTCCATCGCCGAGTCACCGCCGCCCACGACCACGATGTGCTGGTTGCGGAAGAAGAAGCCGTCACAGGTCGCGCAGGACGAGACGCCGTGGCCCAGGTACTCCTGCTCGCCGGGCACGCCGAGCGGGCGCCACGCGGAGCCGGTGGAGAGGATGACCGCCCTGGCCCGGTACGCGGTCTGGCCCACCCAGACGGTGCTGACGGCGTCGGAGCCCAGGCTGCCGGTGTCCTTCAGCTCGACCCGCGTCACGTCGTCGGTGAGGAACTCCGCGCCGAACCGCTCGGCCTGCTTGCGCATGTTGTCCATCAGCTCTGGACCGAGGATGCCGTCGGCGAAACCGGGGAAGTTCTCCACCTCGGTGGTCGTCATCAGCGCACCGCCGGACTGCACGCCCTCGATGATGAGCGGCTTGAGGTTGGCGCGCGCCGCGTAGACCGCCGCCGTGTAACCGGCCGGCCCGGAGCCGATGATGATCAGGTTGCGGACCTCGTCCACTGCCGTCTCCCGATTGTGTTGTTCGTCATCGGCGCGCACCGATGCCGATCCGATGCCGACGCCCTCGCGGTGCCGGCACTTCGATGTGCAGAACGTCATCGTACGAACCGGGGATTCCCGAGCCGGTCATCCGGTGGGTCAGGTCACGTGGACGGTCAAACGCCCGGTGGCCGCGAATTCACCCTACCCGCGTGCGGTAGCGGCTGTCCGAGCCGGACCCGGGCACACCGCATTCCGGCCCGCTCGCCCAGGCCCAGCGCGCTCCCGTGGCGTCGGTGAAGCGCACGATCAGCGCCGGGCGGCCCTGGAACCGGGCGTAGTCGACCACGTCGACCACCAGCGGACCGTTGCCGTGCTCGGCCTTGATCTCGCCGATGCAGGCCCCCAGCGCGGCGGGGTCGGTGAGCCGGTCGAGCCCGGTGGCGGAGCCGGGCAGCCGCCCGCCCTCCGCCTGGACGCCGGGCTGCTCCCCGGGCGGACCGCCGGTGAACAGCGGTGACTTCGGCGACGACGGCAGGACGGCCAGGGACTCGGGGGTGTAGTCCGTTCCGCTGCGCACCGACGGCTCGCCGGCGATCCGGAATGGCGTGGCGGCGGCGGGGCCGACGTCCTCACGGTTCGCGGCGCCGGGCAACGCGGTGTCCGCGGCGCCGCCCAGCTGCTGGTCCCCGGTGAGTTGGCTGACGCCGAGCCCGACGGCCGCGATCGACACGGCGGCCAGCGCGACCGGCCCGGCCAGCCGGGTCCAGCGGCGCCGCCGTCGTCCCGGCCCGGTGGCCCCGCCGCGGCCCGGCTCCGACCGGGGTACGCCGGCGGGACGCCTGCCGGAACCGCCGAGCGGCTGCGTCGGCACCGCGAGACCCGTTCTGACCGCAGGCTGCCCCTCCGGCCGTTCCTCGGCGGAAGCCGCCTCGTCCTCCGTCCCACGGCCGCCCGGCTCGGAGCGGTCCGGAGCGGCGGAGTCCACGGTGCCGGGGCCGGACGCGGCGGCGTGGGCCAGCGCGGCGACGATCCGGTCGGCGACGTCGGCCGGCATCTCGGGCGTGGGCGCGCCCCAGGCGGCCAGGTCCGCGCGGACGTCCGCCACGGCCGGGGCCAGCAGCGCGTACGCCTGTGCCCAGTCCGCGTCCTCGTCGACCAGCCGGGCGACCAGTTCCCCGTCCGGGGTGCCGTCCAGCGCCCCGCCGAGGTAATCGGCGAGCAGGTCGTGGTCGACCTCCCTGAACCCCCCGGCCGTCACGTGTCCTCCTGGTGGACATCCCGCCGGGACCGTCCCGACCCCGATCGGACGCCCCCGGGCGACCGCGGGTTCCCTCGGGTGACGGCCGGCACGTTCGGACCCGCCGTCGGGGCCGGCTCGGCCCGTTGCGGGGTGGACTGCGGCTCCGCCTGCGGCGGGGTCGGGCGGGAACGCAGGTGCCCGAGCTGCGTCGCCAGGCGGGCCCGGCCCCGGGCGCACCGGCTCTTGACCGTTCCCTCGGCCACGCCGAGGATCCGCGCCACCTCGGCGACGGGATAGCCCTGCACGTCGACCAGGATCAGCGCCGCGCGCTGCTCGGGCGGCAGTTCGGCGAGCGCCTGCCGGACCACGAGCGCGGTGTCGTGGTCCTGGACGGGGGCCGCCGGCTCGACGCCCCCGGTGCCGGAGTCGGTGTCCCGGACGCCGTCCGGCAGCGGCACCGTGGGGTGCGCCTGGCGGCGGCGGATCCGGTCCAGGCACGCGTTCACCACGATCCGGTGCAGCCAGGTGGTGACCGCCGAGTCGCCCCGGAACCGGCCGGCGGCCCGGTGGGCCGACAGCAGTGCGTCCTGGAGGGCGTCGGCGGCCTCCTCGCGGTCGCCGAGCGTGCGCAGGGCCACCGCCCAGAGCCGGTCGCGGTGCCGGTGGAAGAGCTCGGCGAAGGCGTGCCGGTCGCCGGCCACGTGGGCGTGCAGGAGGTCGAGGTCCGCCGCCCCGGCCGGCGGCGCCGACGACGCGACCGGCGGACCCACCGGTCCACCGGTCGTGCGTTCCCCGGGTACGCCCATCACCACGTCCGGCGGATGCGGTGCCCGGAGCGCGGTGACCGACTCACGATCCCTGGACCGTGATCTCCTGGACGCCGAGCTTGTAGCCGCCGTCGCTCGCGGGCAGCTCGGTGATCCAGAACAGCAGGTAGCGGTACTTCTGGTCGGCGTTGAAGCCGTTGAAGGTCATCTTGGTGCCTTCGTGCTCCTCGAACGGCTGGCCGATCGCGGTCTTCTTGTAGTCCGCGAAGAGCTGGGCGTCACCGGAGGACGACGACGGCCGGTCGGTGGTGCCGGCGTAGAGCTGGGCGGAGGCGCCCCGGGCGGAGAGGAGGACCTGCACGGACTTGACCGTGTGCTCGCCGCCGAGGTCGATCCAGACCCCCATGCCCTGCTTCAGGTTGCCGAAGTCGGGGCGCCCGCGGTAGGTCTGGGTCTCCCAGCCCTCGTCCTCGTCGTTGTCGAACACCCTGTCGGCGTTCCTGACCTCGGTCCGGTCACCCTCCGGGTCGATGATGCGGGCGGCGCTGATCTTCAGCGGCCCGGCCGTGACGGCGGCCGGGGTGGCGTCGCCGCCGGGCGCGTTCGACGAGGGGGCGGCGACCGGGTTGGTCTGTGGGCCGTCGTCGCCGCCGCGCAGGGCGGTGATGCCGATCAGCAGGCCGACCAGGGCGACCGCCAGCAGGCCGGCGATGCCGATCGCGACCTTGCGTCCGCCCGCGGCGGCCAGCGGCGACGGCTCCTCGCCGGTGTCGGGGGTGAAGCGCAGCGGGCCGCCGTTGTCCAGGAACTGCTCGTCGGCCGGCACGTCCAGCCGGGCCAGCTCGGCCGCGAGCACGTCCGACGAGGGCGGCTCGATCTCGGCGTCGAGCAGGTCCATGGTGAGGTCGTCGAGGTAGGCCGGCACGCCCGCCCGGACCTGCCGGGGGGCGGCGATCGCGCCGCCCGCGTCGCGGACCGCGTCGGGGATGGCGGCCCGGCCGTGGCCGGCGGTGGCGCCACGCAGCGGGGCCTCGGCGTGCGGCCAGTGCCCGGTCAGGGCGAAGTAGAGGACCCCGCCGATCGCGCGGACGTCGCTCTGCTGGCTGTCGGCGCCGTCGGTGCGCGCGTCGGCCAGCACCACCCGACCGTCGTCGCTGATCATCACGGTGCCGGGGTGGACGTTGCCGTGCACCATGCCGGTGGCGTGCACGGCGGCGAGGGCGCTGGCCACCGCGTTGCCGATGGTGGTGGCGCGGGCCGGGTCCAGCGGGCCGTCGGCGACGAGTTCGCGCAGCGACCGCCCGTCGACCCACTCCCGCACCACGTACGCCCGCTCGGCCTCGTCGATCGCGTCGTAGACGCCGACCAGGTTGGGGTGGATGACGCGGCTGGCCGCGACGGCGCCCTGGAGCATCTCGGTGGCCGAGTCGCCACCCGGGTAGCGCAGCACGACCGCGACGGGACGGCGCAGGATGACGTCGACCCCGCGCCAGACCAGCCGACCCGCGCTGTCGTTGTTGATGTGCTCGACCAGCTCGTAACGCTCGGCGAGGATCTCACCGGCCGTGGGAGCACCGAAGGTCGTGACCTGAGGAACGCTCTCCTCCGCCTCCTGACCCTCGCCGACCTGGGTCACCCGTCCTCCCTCGGTGATCGTGTCGATCGATGGACCCGCGCTGCTGGGCATGTGGCTTCCCGCTCTGCCTTCGAAGGAACCGGCCGACCGGTGTCGACGCGGAGCGTCGGCGCCTGCCGTACCCGTCGAGAGCGACCTTACCTGGGTTGGCGGTCTCCCCGACATGTCATCTTCGCGCCGCTCCCGGGCCGAGCTGCCGGCAGGCGACCGGCCTGTCCGGTTGCTCCCGTTGTCAGCCACGTTGCTGGCACATGTACTAGCCAATCTAGAGGTTGACCACAAGCACCCACAGGGAGGGGGCCGGCCGGTGCGGCGATCGCGCCGACGTCGCCGGGGTTCCCCCCGACCGGCCCACCATGCTCAGCCGTACGGCTGGTTATCCACAGGCCGATCCGGTGGCTGAGCGGTGAATCGCGGAGTTATCCACAGGCGCATCCCCAGGCTGGTGATCCTCGTTCACAGAGAGTGCAGTCCGCCCGCCGCCCCGGAAGACGGGTTTCAGTCAGCGGCCCAGCCGGCGGCGGACCATGCCCACGACCTCGGTGATCTCGCCGATCCGCAGCACCATCGCCAGCCCGAGGTACGTCCCGCCGATCACCGCGCCGCCGACCACGAGCTGGACGATGGCCTCCAGGCGGCTCGGCGTGTCGTCGCCGGGCAGCAACTTGACCACGATCAGGCCGACCACGGCCGCGCCGAGCGCCGCGACCGCGACCCGGCCGCCGGTGCGCATGATCTCGCCGAGGCCGATGCGACCCACCCGGGGACGCAGCAGCCAGGCCGAGGCGATGGCGGCGGCCAGGTAGGAGACGGCGTTGCCGATCATCATGCCGGCACCGGCGAAGGCTGGCGAGAAGGCCACGAAGAGCACGATCTGCACACCGATGCGCAGCGCCACCACCGGGATGTTGACCAGCGCCGGGGTGCGGGTGTCCGGCAGGGCGTAGAAGGCGAAGGTGAAGAGCTGGCTGACGGCGAACGGCACCAGGGCGAGCGCGGCGGCGAGCAGCACCACGGAGGTGGCGGTGGCGTTCTCCTCGTCGAAGGCGCCCCATCGGAACAGGGTGAACGCGATCGGGGTGGCGAGGACGGCGTAGCAGACGGCGATCGGGGCGAGCACCGCGGTGACCGTCCGGGTGCCCCGGGACAGGTCGGCGGCCAGGTCCGCGTACCGGCCGTCGGCGGCGGCGGCGCTCATCCGGGGCATCAGCGCGGTGATGATCGACACGGCGATGATGCCGTGCGCCGTCATCAGCAGCAGGAAGACGTTGTTGTAGATCAGCGGACCGGCGGCGTTCTCCCGGCCGGCCCGGTTCAGCAGGTTGAACAGCACGATCAGGCCGATCTGGCTGACCGCGACGTAGCAGAACATCCACGCCCCGAGCCGGCCCAGCTCGCGCAGGCCCAGCTCGCGGAAGTCGAAGCGCAGCTTCCAGCGGAAGCCGACCTTGCGCAGCGCCGGCAGCAGGCCGGCGGCCTGGATCGCCACGCCGAGCAGGGTGCCGCCGCCGATCAGCAGGATCCGCCCGGTGGTCATGTCCTCCGGCTTGACGATCTTCGCGCCGAACACGGCGATGTAGAGGCCGGCGGTGGCGATCACCACCAGGTTGTTCAGGATCGGCGCCCACATCGGGGCGGCGAAGTGACCCCGGGTGTTCAGCACCGCGCTGATCAGCGCGCTGAGGCCGGAGAAGAAGATCATCGGCAGCATCAGGCGGGCCAGCGACGTGACCAGCCCCGAATAGCCGTCGGTCGACTCGCCGCTGCCGTAGAGCATGGTCAACCACGACGCCGACAGCACCGCCAACAACGCGGCCGCGCCGAGCGCGAGCACCGCCAGGGTGAGCAGCCGCTGGGCGTACGCCTGGCCGCCGTCCGCGTCCGACTTGCGCCGCCGCACCAGCACCGGGATCAGCACGCTGGTGAGCACCCCGCCGAGCAGGAACTCGTAGACCATCCCGGGCAGGATCTGCGCGGTGGTGTACGCGTCACCGACCAGTGCGCCGCCGAGGGCCGCCGCGATCACCAGGTTGCGCAGGAAACCCGTCCCCCGGCTGACGAGGCTGCCGATCGCCATCACCGCGCTGTTGGTCGCGGCGCTGGCCTCGCCCACCTGCTCCTGCGGCGGCGCGGTCGACTCCATGGCCGGCTGGTTGAGCGGCTCGGCCGAGATGAACGTGGCGCCGTCCGACGGCCGGCCGGGCGCGGCGCCGCCCTGGGCGGCGTTCGCGCTGCGGTAGAGACCGCCGCTCATCTTGTCGCCTCCAAGGCAGAGAGGTAGTCGGAGCCGGGCACGGCCCGCACGTCACAGACGATAGTCAACGGCCACCCGTTACCCGCGCCCGGCGGACCACATCCCCACCGGGACCGATAGGCTGGCGCTCCCATGTCCGACGCCTCCGCTTCCCACGCCGCCGACCGCCGCGAACTCACCGCCGCGCAGCGCAACGCCGTCGCCGAACTGCTCCGGGTCTCCCCGGTCGCCGACGAGTTGGGCCGCCGGTTCGCGCGGGCCGGCCACGAGCTGCACCTGGTGGGCGGTTCCGTGCGCGACGCCCTGCTCGGCCGCCTCGGCGACGACCTCGACTTCTGCACCGACGCGCACCCCGACGAGACCCTGCGCATCGTGCGCGGCTGGGCCGAGTCGATCTGGGAGACCGGCCGGGAGTTCGGCACCATCGGATGCCAGCGCGACGGGCTGCGGCTGGAGATCACCACCTTCCGCGCCGAGTCCTACGACCAGGTCAGCCGCAACCCCGTCGTCGAGTACGGCACCGACCTCGCCGAGGACCTGAGGCGGCGCGACTTCACCATCAACGCGATGGCGGTCAGCCTGCCCGAGCACCGGTTCACCGACCCGCACGGCGGGCTGGACGACCTGGCTGCCAAGGTGATCCGCACCCCGGGCACCCCGGCGGAGTCGTTCGGCGACGACCCGCTGCGGATGTTGCGCGCGGCCCGGTTCGCGGCCCAGCTGTGCTTCGTGGTGCACCCCGACGCGTACGCGGCGATGACCCGGATGGCCGGCGACCTGGACCGGATCACGGCCGAGCGGATCCGCGACGAGTTCACCAAGCTGCTCTGCGGCGCGGACCCGATCACCGGGCTGCGACTGCTGGTCGACACCGGCCTCGCCGAGCGCTTCCTGCCGGAGCTGACCGGGCTGAAGCTGGAGATCGACGAGCACGCCCAGCACAAGGACGTCTACGAGCACACCCTCACCGTGGTGAGCAACGCCGTGTCGTACGAGACCGAGGGGCCGGACTTCATCCTGCGGATGGCCGCGCTGATGCACGACATCGGGAAGCCGGCGACGAAGGCGGTGGGCACGGACGGCCGGGTCAGCTTCCACCACCACGAGGTGGTCGGCGCCCGGCTCACCAAGGCCCGGATGAAGGCGCTGCGCTACCCGAAGGAGACCACCTCCAAGGTCACCGCGCTGGTAGCGCTGCACCTGCGCTTCTACGGCTACGGCCGGGGCGAGTGGACCGACTCGGCGGTGCGCCGCTACGTCGCGGACGCCGGTGACCTGCTGCCGCGCCTGCACAAGCTGACCCGGTCGGACTGCACCACCCGCAACCGGCGCAAGGCGGCCCAGCTCGCCGCCGACTACGACGCGCTGGAGGAGCGGATCGCCCGCATCGCCGCCGAGGAGGACCTGGCGCGGGTCCGGCCCGACCTGGACGGAAACGCCATCATGGAGCTGCTGGGCGTACCGCCGGGGCCCGTGGTCGGGGAGGCGTGGAAGCACCTCAAGGAGCTGCGCCTGGAGCGCGGCCCGCTGGACCGCGACGAGGCCGAGGCGGAGCTGCTGCGCTGGGCCCGCGACAGGGGCCTGTAGCGCGGACCTGGTGCCGGTTCCGGCCCGCGGCCTCCGACGGCTGGGCGCGCCGCTTCGCGGGGCGAGGACGCAACGCCGGCGTATCGACCGAATGGCTGACGCGGCATCTACTGATCATCACTGATGATGGGGCGGAATCCTCCAGCCCTCCGAATCCGGCAGCGGCTGGCCGTACGACCGGTTCCGCATCCACAGCGGACGGTCCTCCGAATCAACGGGGAGTCATTTGTGAGACGTCGTGGCGTTGCACGCCGCTCAGCGGTGGCGGGCCTGCTTCTCGCCTCCGCGACGTCCATCGCCGTCGCCGGTTCCGGCGGCGCGGCGATGGCGGAGCCCGCCGAACCGACCCGGGCGCCCGTGCGCGGCGCCGAACCCGGCGGGGTCGTACCGGGCCGCTACATCGTCGTCCTCAAGGACGGCAAGGCGACACCGAGCGAGACCCGGGCCGCCGCGTCCGCGCTCGCGCAGAAGAACGGGGGCAAGGTACGCAAGGTCTTCACCAGCGGCCTGCGTGGGTACTCGATGGAGGCCAACGCGGGTCAGGTGAAGCGGCTCTCGCTGGACTCGCGGGTGGCCTACGTGGAGCCGGTCATGCGGGCCTCCGCCACCGGGACCCAGACCAGCCCTCCGTCCTGGGGCCTGGACCGGATCGACCAGGTCTCGCCGAAGCTGGACGGTTCCTACACCTACCCCAGCACGTCGGCGGCGGGTGTCACCGCGTACGTGCTCGACACCGGCATCAACATCGCGCACCAGGACTTCGGCGGCCGGGCCAGCTACGGCTTCAACGCCATGCTGGACCGCACGTCCACCGAGGACGCCAGTGACTGCAACGGGCACGGCACGCACGTGGCGGGCACGGTGGGTGGCACCAGGTACGGCGTCGCGAAGGACGTCAAGCTGGTCGCGGTGCGGGTCCTGGACTGCGAGGGCTTCGGCACGACCGAGGAGCTGCTCAGCGGCATCAACTGGTTGACCGCGAACGCCGTCAAGCCGGCCGTGGCGAACATGAGCCTCGGCTTCGGCGGCAACGTCCAGGCGGTCGACGACGCGGTGAACGCCTCGATCGCCAGCGGCATCACCTACGCGGTCGCCTCGGGCAACTCCATGCAGGACGCCTGCGAGGTGAGCCCGGCGTCGGTGCCGGCGGCGATCACGGTCGGCGCCACGGACAAGATCGACGCGCGGGCCTGGTTCTCCAACTACGGCAGCTGCGTCGACACGTTCGCGCCGGGCGTCAGCATCACCTCCGCCACCATCGGCTCCACCACGGGCACCGAGACGCTGAACGGCACCTCGATGGCGTCGCCGCACGTCGCCGGCGCCGCGGCGCTGAAGTTGGCGGCGAACCCGACGTGGAGCCCGTCGCAGGTGCGCAACAGCATCGTGACCGGCGGCCTCTCCGGCCCCGTGCACGACGCGCAGGGCTCGCTGGACCGGTTCCTCCAGGTCGGTACCCCGCCGGTGGCCCGCAGCTCGTACGGGCTGAAGGCACGGATCAACCAGAAGCTCGTCACCGCGGAGAGCTCCGGCACGAAGCCGCTGGTCGCCCGCGGCACCAGCGTGGGCGCGTGGGAGAAGTTCGACGTCGTCGACGCCGGAAGCGGGTACGTCGGGCTGCGCGCGCGGGTCAACGGCAAGTTCGTCGCCGCGGACGGCGCGGGCAGCAAGCCGCTGATCGCGGGCGCCGCTGCCATCGGTGAGTGGGAGAAGTTCCAGCTCGTCCACAACACCGACGGCAGCGTCAGCCTCAAGGCGAAGGTCAATGGCAAGTTCGTCGTCGCGGACGCCGGGGGTACGCTGCCGCTGATCGCGAGCGCCACCGCCATCGGCGCCTCGGAGAAGTTCGACTTCGAGGCACCGAACCCGGTCATCAGCCTCAAGGCGTCGGTGAACGGCAAGTTCGTGACCGCGGAGAGCTCCGGCACGCTGCCGTTGATCGCCCGCGGCACCTCGGCCGGCGCGTGGGAGAAGTACGAACTGGTCTTCCTCGAGGAGGGCAGCTTCTTCACGCTGCGGGCCCTGGTCAACGGCAAGTTGGTGACCGCGGAGAGCGCGGGCGCGAAGCCGCTGATCGCCAGGGGCACCGCTGTCGGCCCCTGGGAGGTGTTCGACTTCGTCGACTACAACGCGGACGGCACCATCTATCTGCGTGCGTACATCGACGGGCAGGCGATCACCGCCGGTGCCAACCCGCTCATCGCGGACCGGACCATCGACTGGTCCAGCCCGACCCTGGGCCTCGGCACCGCACAGAAGTTCACCGTCGGCGTCATCTGACGGACCTCGGTGACCCCCGCCGCGTCGGCCTCTCGGGCGGCGCGGCGGGTGCCCGGTCCACTGCGGCGTCCGTCGGGGGGCACCACTGGTAGGTGACCCCCGCCCACCGAACGTCGACGCCCGCCGAGCCGTGCAGGAGCACGGCTCGGCGGGCGTCGTTCTGCCCGGCCCCGGGCAGTCGCGTCGGTCAGGTCAGCTGGTGTGCCGCTCGACGGCCGTCCCGGCCACCGGCGGCGTCCCGTCGCCGTTGCGAGCCGCCCCGAGCTTCGACAGCAGCCCGGCCAGGTCGATGCCGGTCAGGTCGCTGCCGAGCTGAAGCCCCTGGGCCACGTTGCCCGCCACCGACTTGGTCAGCGACGAGGCGCCGTCGGTGGAGATGACGGTCATCTTGTCGATCGCGCCGATCGGGGCGCTGGCCGCCTCGACCACCTGCGGCAGCACCTTGACCAGCAGGTCCAGCACCGCGGCCTCGCCGTACGCCGCGAAGGCCTCGGCCTTGCGGGCCATCGCGTCGGCCTCGGCCTGACCCTTGGCGAGGATGGCCGCGGCCTCGGCCGCACCCTCCCGCTCCACCGCCTCGGCGATGGCGGAACGGCGGCGCTGCTCGGCCTCGCCCTCCTTGGCGCCCTCGATCGCGTTGGCCTCGGCCAGCGCGGCCCGGCGGGCCCGCTCGCCCTCACCGGTGAGCCGGGCCTGCTCGGCGGCGGCCTGGGCGGCGGCGATGACGGCCTGGCGCTGGGCGTCGGCGTTCAGCACGGCCGCGTTGCGGGACGCCTCGGCCTCCTGCTCCACCTTGTAACGGGCGGCGTCGGCCGGCTTGCGCACCTCGGTGTCGAGCTGGCGCTGCTTGAGCTCGGCGTTACGCTCGGCGACCTTCTGCTGCTCGGAGAGGATCGCCTGGTCCCGCTCGGCCTGGGCCAGCGGCCCGGCGGCGGCGGACTTCGCCTTGGCGGCGTCGATCTCCGCCTGGATGGCGGCCTGCTTCAGCGACAGGTTCCGGTTGGCCTCGGCGATCGCCTCCTCGGCGAGCAGCCGTTCCTGCTCGGCCTGCTGCCGGGCCCGCGCCTCGGCGATGGCCGCGTCCTTGAGCACCCGGGCCGCCTCCGGCCGGCCCAGGTCCTGCAGGTAGGAACCCTCCGCCAGGATGTCCTGGAGCTGGAAGGTGTCCAGCACCAGACCCTGGTTGGTCATCGAGTGCTCGGCCTCCTCGGCGACCGCGCTGGCGAACGCCGCCCGGTCCCGGATGACCTCCTCGACGGTGAGCCGGCCGACGATCGAGCGCAGCGCGCCGGCCAGCACCTCCCGGGTGAAGTCCTCGATCTCGTCCTGCTGGTGCAGGAAGCGCTGCGCGGCGGCGCGGATGGCGTCCTCTGTGCCGCCGACCTTGACGATCGCGACGCCGTGCAGGTCGGCGCGGATGCCCTGCTTGCTGACCGCGCCCTTGATGCCGACGTCGATCCGCCGGCTGGACAGGTCGAGCGACTGGAGCTTCTGCACGACGGGCAGGACGAAGACGGACGCGCCGAGCACGACCTTCTGCCCGGAGTTGTCGGTCGACCGGCCGCCGTCGGCGGTCTGCGTGGTGCGGCCCTTGCGGCCGGTGACGATGAAGGCCTCGTTCGGCCCGGCGACCTTGATCCGGGAGAGCACGAAGAGCACGAGGACGAGGACGAGGAGGACCGCGCCGCCGATGGCGATGAGAAGGGGCATGTGACCGTCCTGTTTCTTGACGAGAGGGTTCAGTAGGTCTCGACGTGCACGCTGGTCTCGCTGAGCGCCTCGACCACGAAGATCTGTGCGCCGACCGGGATCGGCCGGTCGGCGCGGGCGTTGAGTTTGACCGGCTGGCCGGCCACCCGGACGCGGACCTCGCCGTAGCCGTCGGCGGGCACCGGGGTGACCACCAGGCCGAGCGCGCCGACCAGGTGGTGGCGGGTGGGGGTGGGATCGGTGCGCATGTCGCGGGGGGGGCCGCGG
>NZ_JBPQTK010000112.1:0-20965 GCF_051386315.1 Micromonospora sp. URMC 107 | reverse complement strand
CCACCCTCCCGGTGGCGGGGCGGCCTGCTGCCCACCCCGCGCGCCCCGCGATCGTGCCCGTGGCTCTGCTTCCTGCCCCGACGCGCGGCCCCGCCAGGGGCGGAGCGCAACCGCGGCGGCGGCGGGCTTTTCTTGATCCGCCCGAGGCTTTTGCTCGAACGGACAAAAGTTTGCGTCAGATCGGCCGAAGCTCTGGACACGTGACTCGGAACACTCCTACTGTGTCGGGCACGACACCTCGGCATTACGTCGATGTGAACGAGCCCCGCGAAGAGGTGAATCCGGTGCGGTCCGTCGATCCCCTGCACGTACGGCTGCTGCGGCTGCTCCGTGACGAGGGCGCCGTGTCCCGGGCCGAGCTGGGCGACCGGCTGCAGATGCCCCGCCCCCGGCTGCTGGCGGAGCTGGAACGGCTCGTCGGCCTCGGCTACGTCGCCGAGGCGGGGCTGGCCGCCTCCCGGGGCGGTCGCCGCTCCACCCTGGTCGAGCTGAGCCCGCACCTGCGCTTCGCCGCCGTCGACCTCGGCGCCAGCTCCATCGACGTCGAGGTGGTCAACGGCCGGCTGGAGCCGGTGGCCGCGTACGCCGAGCCGGCCGACATCCGCACCGGCCCGAAGGTGATCCTCCAGCGGGTCAACGAGCTGCTGCACAAGGCCCGGGTGGACGGCGCCTACGAGCGGCTCGACGCCGTCGGCATCGGGGTGCCCGGTCCGGTCAGCTTCCGCGACGGCGTGCCGGTCTCCCCGCCGATCATGCCGGGCTGGGACCGGTTCCCGGTGCGCGAGCTGCTCACCCGCGAGCACGGCTGCCCGGCGGTGGTCGACAACGACGTCAACATCATGGCGATCGGGGAGCGGCACGGCGGGGTCGCCCACTCCGTGGACGACTTCCTCTTCGTGAAGATCGGCACCGGAATAGGGTGCGGGATCTACCTCAGTGGCGAGGTCTACCGGGGCACCGACGGCTGCGCCGGGGACATCGGCCACATCCAGGTCGACGCGCACGGCCCGATGTGCTCCTGCGGCAACGTCGGCTGCCTGGAGGCGCTGTTCAGCGGGGCCGCGCTGGCGAAGGACGCGACCGCCGCCGCACGCAGCGGGGTGTCGCCCGCGCTGGCCGAACGGCTCGCCGCGCGCGGCGCGGTGACCGCCCTCGACGTCGCCGGAGGTGCCGTCGAGGGGGACGTGGCCTGCATCCAGCTGATCCGTGACGGGGGTCGGCGGGTCGGTGGAGTCCTGGCCGGGCTGGTCAGCTTCACCAACCCGTCGATGATCGTGATCGGCGGGGGGCTCGCCCAGCTCGGGCACATCCTCCTCGCCGAGATCCGCAGCGTGGTCTACCGCCGGTCGCTGCCGCTGGCCACCGGCAACCTTCCCGTCGTCCTCTCCGAACTCGGCCCCCGGGCCGGCGTGGCCGGGGCGGCCGTGCTCGCCAGCGACGTCGCTTTCGGGGAGGCATCGTGAGCGCGAGGAGTGAGCCGGGTCTGCGAGCCCCGCAGTCGCGAACGGAGGTGGCCCTGTGAGCGCGAGGAGTGAGCCGGGTTTGCGAGCCCCGCAGTCGCGAACAGAGAAGGCGCTGTGAGCGCGAGGAGTGAGCCGGGTTTGCGAGCCCCGCAGTCGCGAACGGAGGTGGCCCTGTGAGCGCGAGGAGTGAGCCGGGTCTGCGAGCCCCGCAGTCGCGAACAAGGAAGGCGTCGTGAGCGAGCGCGAGGAGGAGACCGTGGCCCGAACCGAGGAGCCGCCCGCCGCCGGGCCGCCGGAGGTCGTTTCCGTCGGCGCCCCGCTGGTCGAGGCGCCCGCCGACGCCGTCGCGGGCGAGGTGGTGCTGCGCCTCACCGACGTGGTCAAGACCTTCCCGGGCGTACGGGCCCTGGACGGGGTGCAGCTGGAGGTGCGCGCCGGCGAGGTGCACTGCCTGCTCGGGCAGAACGGCGCCGGCAAGTCCACCCTGATCAAGGTGCTGGCCGGGGTGCACCGGCCCGACTCGGGGCTCCTCGAGTGGCGGGGCGAGCCGGCGACCTTCGCCAACCCGCAGGCCGCCATGCGCGCCGGCATCGCCACCATCTACCAGGAACTCGACCTGGTCGAGGACCTCTCGGTCGCGGAGAACGCCTTCCTCGGTCACGAGCCGCGCCGGCTCGGCTTCGTCCGGCGGGGCGCCATGGCCCGGCGTACCCGGCAGATCCTCGGCCGGCTCGGCCACGCCGAGATCCCGCCCGGGCGGATGGTGCGCGCGCTGCCCGCAGCGGGGAAGCAGATCGTCAGCATGGCCCGCGCGCTCTCCCACGAGGCCCGGCTGATCATCATGGACGAGCCGAGCGCGGTGCTGGCCCACGACGAGGTCGGCAACCTGTTCCGGATCATCCGGGAGCTGACCGCGCAGGGCATCGCCGTCATCTACATCTCGCACCGGCTGGAGGAGATCCGCGAGATCGGCGACCGGGTCACCGTACTCAAGGACGGCCGGACCACCGCGGCGAACCTGTCGGCCCGCGACACCCCGACCCGCGACCTGGTCAGCCGGATGACCGGCCGCACCATCGAGTACGTCTTCCCGGACCGTCCGGCCGGCGCGGCCGACGGCGCGGAACTGCTCACGGTCGAGGGGCTGACCCGGGCCGGCGAGTTCGCCGACGTCTCGCTCAGGGTCCGGGCCGGCGAGATCGTCGGCATCGCCGGACTGGTCGGCTCGGGCCGCTCCGAGCTGCTGGAGACCATCTACGGCGCGCGCCGCGCCGAGGCCGGCTCGGTGCGGATGGCCGGTCGGGCGCTGCGTCCCGGCAACGTCGGCGCGGCGGTGCGGGCGGGCATGGGGATGGCCCCCGAGGAGCGCAAGAGCCAGGCGCTGCTGCTGGGCGAGCCGATCTACCGCAACGTGACCCTGGCGACCTTCGCCCGATACGCCCGCGCCGGGTTCACCGACGTCGGGCGGGAGCGGGCCGAGGCGGACCGGATCGCCGAGAGCCTGGAACTGCGCCCCCGCGACGTACGCCGGCCGGTGCGCACCCTCTCCGGCGGCAACCAGCAGAAGGTGGTGGTCGGCCGCTGGCTGCTCGGCGGCACCCGGCTGCTGCTGCTCGACGAGCCGACCCGGGGCGTGGACGTCGGCGCGCGGGCGGAGCTCTACCAGGTGATCCGGGGGCTGGCGGCGCGCGGCGTGGGGGTGCTGCTGGTCTCCAGCGAGGTCCCCGAGGTGCTCGGCCTGGCCGACCGGGTGCTGGTGATGCGGGAGGGGCGGGTCGTCCGCGAGGCCCCGGCCGGCGAACTCGACGAGAACACCGTGCTCGACCTCGTCATGGCGGGGTCCCTGATGGAAGGCGCACCGGCATGAGCGAGCCCCTCACCCCCACCGCGGCGCCGCAGCTGCCGGCGCAGTCGCCGCCGGTGGACCCGGCGCAGACCGCGGCGGCCGTCGACAAGGTCGCCGCCCCGGGCCGGATCTCCTGGTGGCGGGGCGACGGCGGCGAGGGCGCCCGCCGCAACCTCGGCCTGCTCGGCGTCCTGGCCGTGCTCGTCGTGATCGGCGCCCTCACCCGCTCCGACCTGTACTCCGACCCGGACTGGGTGTGGGACAACGTCCTGAGCATCCTCAAGCTGGCGGCCGTGGTCGGCGTGGTCACCGTCGGGATGACCTTCGTGATCATCGGCGGCGGCATCGACCTCTCGGTCGGCGCGATCGTGGCGCTGGCCGGCGTCTGGTGCACCACGGTGGCCACCCAGAGCTACGGCGCCGGCGGCATGATCTTCAGCGCGCTCACCGTCGGGCTGGCGGTCGGCCTGGTCAACGGGCTGCTCATCTCGTACGGCCGGCTGGTGCCGTTCATCGCCACCCTCGCCATGCTGGTGGCCGCGCGGGGCCTGGCCGCGGAGATCTCCGACAAGCAGACCCAGGTGTCGGACAACGCCTTCATCAACGGCCTCGCCAGCAACAGCCTGCTCGGCATTCCGCTGCTGGTCTACATCCTGGCCGCCGTGGTCGCCGCCGGCTGGGTGCTGCTCAACCGCACCACCTTCGGCCGGCGTACGGTCGCCGTCGGCGGCAACCCGGAGGCCGCCCGGCTCGCCGGCATCAACGTCCGACGGCACACCGTGCTGCTCTACGCGCTCTCCGGCCTCTGCTGCGGGATCGCCGCCATCATGCTCACCGCCCAGGCCAACTCGGCGCAGGCGGCGATGGCGAACCTCTACGAGCTGGACGCGATCGCCGCCGCGATCATCGGCGGCACGCTGCTCAGCGGCGGGCGGGGCACCATCATCGGTTCCCTGCTCGGGGTGGTCATCTTCGCCACCATCACCAACCTCTTCGCCATCAACGGCCTCTCCACGGAGGCCCAGAACATGGTCAAGGGCGGCATCATCGTCGCCGCCGTCCTGGTCCAGCAGGTCCAGTTCCGCAGCCTCACCCAGTTCCTGCGCCGCAACCGGCTCACCACCACCTGACCCGCACCGCACCGACCCGCGCGGCATCCGGGCCACCCGAGCGACGGTGGCCGGGCCCCGCACGCCCTCTTCCGTACCGCACCGCGAGATTTCCTCCACCACCGTCAACCCAGGAGGTCGTCATGACCCAGCACAGTCGCGACATGTCGCGCCGCCGACTGCTCTTCGGCGGGGCCGCCGTCGGCGCCGGCGTGCTGCTCGCCGGCTGCACCAGCAACGAAGCCCAGCCGACCGAGGCACAGACCAAGGCGGCAGCCGCGCCGGGCGGCAACAGCGAGCCCGGCAAGCGGGTCGTCATCGGCTTCTCCGCGCCGGCCGCGGACCACGGCTGGATCGCCGCCATCACCAACAACGCCAAGGCACAGGCCGGGGCGTACTCCGACGTGGAGTTCAAGTCGGTCGAGGCCGGCGCGGACGCGGCGGCCCAGCGGGCGGCGCTGTCCACGCTGATCTCGCAGAAGCCGGACGTGATCGTGCTGCTGCCGCACGACGGCAAGGAGCTCAACGCCTTCGGCCTGGAGGCGATGAAGGCCGGCGTCCCGGTGGTCAACCTGGACCGGGCCTTCCCCGACGCGCGGGCCTACCGGCTCCAGATCAAGGGCGACAACTACGGCATGGGCGTGGCCGCCGCCACCTACATGATCGAGCAGTTCAAGGCCAAGGGCATCAGCAACCCGGTGATCGGCGAGATCGCCGGCATGGACGAGCTGGAGCTGACCCAGGAGCGGTCGAAGGGCTTCGTCGACACCCTGACGGCGAGCGGCTTCAAGGTCGCCAACCGCCGGGCGGCGCGGTTCACGGCCGACTCGGGTCAGCAGGAGGCGGCGCAGCTGCTCCAGGCCCTGCCGAAGATCGACGCGCTCTGGAACCACGACGACGACCAGGGCATCGGCGTGCTGGCCGCGGTCAACCAGAGCGGTCGCAAGGAGTTCTTCATGGTCGGCGGCGCCGGCTCGAAGAAGGCGATGGAGGACATCCAGGCGGACAACACGGTGCTCAAGGCGACCGTGACCTACAGCCCCTCGATGGCGTCCTCGGCAATCTCCCTGGCCCGGCTGATCGGCCAGGGCAAGGGCATGTCCGACCTGGTGGAACTCCAGGTACCCAAGGAGATCATCCTCGCCTCCGAGACGATCACCAAGGAGAACGCGGGCAACTACCTCAAGCTCGGGTTCTGACACACGGGGGGAGACCCACCTTGTCCACGACAGACAGAGAACTGCGGGTCGGCATGGTCGGCTACGCGTTCATGGGCGCCGCGCACTCGCAGGCGTGGCGCACCGTGAACCGGGTGTTCGACCTGCCGACGCGGGCCCGGATGTCGCTGGTCTGCGGCCGGGACGCCGGGAAGGTGGCCGACGCCGCCGACCGGCTCGGCTGGGACGCGTACACCACCGACTGGCGCGACCTGGTCGCCTCCGACGACATCGACGTGGTCGACGTCTGCACGCCCGGGGACAGCCACGCCGAGATCGCCCTCGCCGCGCTGGCCGCCGGCAAGCACGTGCTGTGCGAGAAACCGTTGGCCAACACGATCTCCGAGGCCCGGGCGATGGCCGCCGCGGCCGTCACCGCGCAGGCCGCCGGGGTGCGGTCGATGTGCGGGTTCAACTACCGACGGGTGCCGGCGGTCGCGATGATGCGCCAGCTCGTCGCCGACGGGCGGCTCGGGGTGATCCGGCACGTCCGGGCGACGTACCTGCAGGACTGGATCGTGGACCCGCAGTTCCCCCTGGTCTGGCGGTTGCAGCGGGACCGGGCCGGCTCCGGCGCGCTCGGCGACATCGGCGCGCACATCATCGACCTGACCCAGTACGTCACCGGCCAACGGATCACCGGGGTCAGCGCGATCACCGAGACGTTCGTCAAGGAACGGCCGCTGCCGGCCGGGTCGAGCGGGCTGGCGGCGACGGTGGACGGGGCGGCGCCGACGGTGGACGGCGCCGACGGTCACCGCCCGGCCACCGGGCTGGTCACCGTCGACGACGCGGCGGTCTTCGTGGCCCGGCTTGACGGTGGCGCGCTGGCCACGTACGAGGCGAGCCGGTTCGCCACGGGGCGCAAGAACGCCCTCCGGGTGGAGATCAACGGCTCGCTGGGCACGGTGGCCTTTGACCTGGAGCGCCTCAACGAGCTGGAGTTCTACGACGCGACGAGACCGGCCGCCGAGCAGGGCTTCACCCGCATCCTGGTGACCGAGGGGGAGCATCCGTACATGTCCGCCTGGTGGCCGCCCGGCCACCTCATCGGCTACGAGCACTCCTTCACCCACCAGGCGCGCGACTTCATCGAGGCGGTCGCCACCGGCGTCGACCCGGCCCCCTCCTTCGTCGATGGGTTGCAGGTCCAGCTGGTGCTGGACGCGGTGACCCGGTCGGCGGAGCTCGGCTCCTCGTGGACCGAGGTGGAGCCGGCCCTGGCCACGGTCGCCGCCTGAGTCGACTCCGGCGCCGACCGGCGAGGGACCGGCCGCGGTTGCGCCCCGCGGCCGGGACGAGGTCGGGACCGGAGGACGTGCTCACCGGGCCGGCGTGGCCCGGTGAGCACGAGCAGGACGGTCGTCCGGTGCGGCCGGACCGGGATTCCCCGGTCGCACCGGAGGACCGTCACCACCCGGCGGCCACGCCGGGCCGCGTCACCCCACGACGTCCGGTCGGCGCGCGCCGTAGCCCGACCGGCGGATGCGGGGGAGGCAGGGACGAGACGCCGACCGGCCCTGCCTGCCAGCCCCGTCCGTCCGCGCCCGCACCGGGAACCGGGCCGGGGTCGTCGCCGCCGACGTCGACACCGGACCGGTGGGCTCCTCCCGGGGCGGCCGGCGGACGGGGCCCATCCGCACAGATCCGTATCTTTCTGAACAAACTTCTGATATTCATATAACTCAATGCACGGCTGGTTCCTCCTGAGCGGGAAGGAGCACCATGCGTACGGGTGTCTGGCTGGTGGGAGCGCGCGGCTCGGTCGCGACCACCAGCATCGTGGGGGCGCTCGCCCTGCGGTCCGGGCTTACCGGCCCGACCGGCTGCGTCACCGAGCTGCCCGACCTGCGCGGGCCCGCCCTGCCGGCCTTCACCGACCTGGTCTTCGGCGGGCACGACGTCGCGACCACCCCGCTGGCGAAGCGGGCCGAGGCCCTGGCCGCCGCCGGGGTGCTGCCCGCCCGGCTGGTCGCCGCCCTCACCGACGAACTGGCCGCCGTCGAACGCGAGCTGCGTCCGGCCCCCGCCGGCGGCACCCAGGCGGACCGGGCCGCAGCGACCGTACGCGACCTCGCGGACTTCCGCCGCCGGCACCGGCTGGACCGCGTGGTGGTGGTCAACGTCTCGGCCACCGAAGCGGCCGCCCGCCCGCATCCCGGGCACGCGGACCCGGACGCGCTGCGGGCCGCGCTCGCCGGTGGCGACGAGGTGCTGCCGCTCAGCTCGCTCTACGCGTACGCGGCGGTGCGGGCGGGCTGCCCGTACGTCGACTTCACCCCGTCCACCGGGCTGCGGCTGCCGGCCCTGACGGCGCTGGCCGCCGAGGGCGCGATCCCGTACGCCGGGCACGACGGCAAGACGGGGGAGACCCTGGTCAAGTCCGTGCTCGCGCCGATGTTCGCGATGCGGCACCTGGCGGTGCGCTCCTGGTCCGGGATCAACCTGCTCGGCGGCGGCGACGGCGCCACCCTCGCCGACCCGGCGGCCAACGCGGCCAAGACGGAGAGCAAGCAGCGGGTGCTCGGCGAGACCCTCGGCCACCTGCCGCAGGGCGGCACCCGGATCGAGTACGTCGAGGCGCTGGGCGACTTCAAGACCGCCTGGGACCTGATCACCTTCGACGGGTTCCTCGGCACCGGGATGCGGATGGAGTTCACCTGGCACGGCTGCGACTCCGCGCTGGCCGCGCCCCTCGTGCTCGACCTGGCCCGGCTCACCGCCGCCGCGCACGCCGCTGGCCACGCCGGCCCCCTGACCGACCTCGCCTTCTTCTTCAAGGACCCGCTCGGCGCGCCCACCCACTCGCTGGCCGACCAGTGGACCCGGCTGTGCGGGCTCGCCCGCCGTCTGCACGCGGGAGGCGCCGATGCCGCGCCTCGCTGACCTCGCCGAACTCGTCCGGGCGCCCGCCGCGCTGTCGGTGCCCGGGGACGTCGTCGCCGGGGCGGCGGCCGCCGGGGCGCTCGGCCGGCGTACGCCCGCGTTGGCCGCCGCGTCCGTCCTGCTCTACTGGGCGGGGATGGCCGCCAACGACTGGGCCGACCGCCGACTGGACGCCGTGGAGCGCCCCGAGCGGCCCATCCCCAGCGGCCGGGTGGCCCCCGGGGCGGCGCTCGGCCTCGCCGCCGGGTTCACGGCCGCCGGGGTCGCGCTGGCCACCGCCGCCGGAGGCCGGCGCGCCGCGACGGTCGCGGTCGGCCTCGCCGCCGCCGTCTGGGGGTACGACCTGGCGGCGAAGTCGACCGCCGCCGGCCCGGCCGTGATGGCCGCCTGCCGGGGGCTGGACGTGCTGCTCGGGGCCACCGGCGGCCGGGCGCTGCGGGCGGTGCCGGCGGCGGTCACCGTGGCCGCGCACACCTGGACCGTCACCGCGCTCTCCCGCCGGGAGGTCACCGGCGCCGACGCGGCGCTGCCGCTGCGTACCCTCGCCGGCACCGCGCTGGTCGCCGCGAGCGCCGCCGTCCCGCCGCGCCCCGTCCGCGCCCGGCCGGGCCGCCCCCTGGTCGTCACCCGCGGGGGGCCCACCGGCGTGCCCGGGCGCGGCCCCGCCGTCGCCGCCGCGCTGCCGGCCCTGCTGGCCGGCTGGTACGCGGCCCGCTACGGCGCGGCCCAGGCCAGGGCGGCGGCCGACCCCCGCGCCGGCCGGGTGCGGGCGGCGGTCGGCGCCGGGATCACCGGGCTGCCCGCGTTGCAGGGCGCCCTGGCCGCCCGCGCCGGGGCCGGGCTGCTGGGGCTCGCGGTGGCGGCCGCCGCGCCGCTCGGCGGCCGGCTGGCCCGGAAGGTCTCCCCGACGTGACCGCCCCACCGCCCCCCGCGCCGGCCCACCGGGTCCCGGCGGCCGCCCCGGGCGGGCGCGCGCCCGCGCCGGCCGGATCCGGTGCCGTTGGCGGGGGCGGCGACGGGCCGCGGTTCGGCTACGGGACCAACGGGTTCGCCAACCACCGGCTGGCCGACGCGCTCGCCGTCCTCGCCGACCTGGGCTACCAGGGCGTCGCGCTCACCCTGGACCACGACCACCTCGACCCGTTCGCCCCCGGGCTGGCCCGGCGGGTGGCCGCCGTGGCCCGCCGGCTCGCGGCGCTCGGCCTCGCCGTGGTCGTCGAGACGGGCGCCCGCTACCTGCTCGACCCGTGGCACAAGCACGCGCCGACGCTGCTGCACGACGACCCGACGCGGCGGATCGAGTTCCTGCGCCGGGCCGTGCGGATCGGCGCCGACCTGGGCGCGGAGGTTGTCTCCCTCTGGTCCGGCGTACGCCCCGAGACGGTTCCGCCCGCGACCGCCTGGGACCGGCTGGTCGCCGGCTGCGCGACGGTGCTCGACGCCGCCGAGGCGGCCGGGACGACCCTCGGCTTCGAGCCGGAGCCCGGCATGCTGGTCGAGGACATCGCCGGCTGGCGTCGGCTGCGCGGCGCGCTCGGGGACCCGGCCCGCTTCGGCATCACCCTCGACGTCGGACACTGCCGCTGCCTGGAGCCGCGCCCGGTCCCCGACTGCGTGCGCGAGGTGGGCGCGTACCTGGTCAACGTGCAGATCGACGACATGCGTCGGGGCGTGCACGAGCACCTGGAGTTCGGCGCCGGCGAGATCGACTTCCCGCCCGTGCTGCGCGCCCTGGACGACGCCGGCTACCGGGGCCTGGTCGCCGTGGAGCTGCCCCGACACTCGCACGCCGCCCCCGCCGTCGCGGCCCGCTCGCTCGACTTCCTGCGCGCCGCCACGAAGGAAGCGGCGCGACGGGAACGGTGACGGGCCACGACGGCAGCACGAGAGAGGAGACGGGGATGACACCGGATTCACTGCGGGCCGCGCTGCGGGGCGTACCCCATCCCGACTGGCTCGACGCGGCGCTGCGGCGGGTGGCGGCCGAACCGGCGGCGATCGACGGGTTCTTCCCGGCCGCCGGGCGGCGCTGCGGCCGGGCGCCGCTGGCCGGGGCCCCCGGCTGGAGCGCCGACGAGGCGGCCCGGGCCCTGCTGCTGACCGCGCTGCGGACCGACCACGCCATCCACGCCGAGTCGCGCTACCGGCAGGGCGACGCCGCCGAGAAGCGGGCCGTGCTCAAGGCCCTGCCGCTGCTGCCGATCGGCGCGGCCGGGACGCCGCTGCTGCACGACGCGATCCGCACCAACGACACCCGGCTGCTGGCTGCCGCCCTCGGCCCGTACGCCCGGCACCTCGACCCGGCCGCCTGGCGGCAGGCGGTGCTCAAGTGCGTGTTCACCGGCGTGCCGCTGGCCGTGGTGCAGGACCTCGACGCCCGCGCCGACGGCGAACTCGCCGCGATGCTCGCGGGCCTGGCCGCCGAGCGGCGGGCCGCCGGGCGCGCCATGCCGGCGGACGCGATCGACCTGCTCACCCGGCTGCGCGCGAACCAGGAGGCGTGATGCGCATCTTCGACCCGCACATCCACATGACCTCGCGGACCACCGACGACTACGAGCGGATGGCCGCCGCCGGCGTCCGCGCGGTGGTGGAGCCGGCGTTCTGGCTCGGCCAGCCCCGCACCAGCGCCGCCTCCTTCGCCGACTACTTCGACTCGCTGGTCGGCTGGGAGCCGTTCCGGGCCGGGCAGTTCGGGATCCGCCACCACGCCACGGTGGCGCTGAACCCGAAGGAGGCCAACGACCCGCGCTGCCGCCCGGTGCTCGACCTGCTGCCGCGCTACCTCGACAAGGACGGCGTGGTGGCGGTCGGCGAGATCGGCTACGACTCGATGACCCCGGAGGAGGACGAGGCGTTCGCCGCCCAGCTCGCCCTGGCCGTGGCCCACGACCTGCCGGCGCTGGTGCACACCCCGCACCGGGACAAGGTCCGCGGCGTCGAGCGCAGCCTCGCCGTGGTCGCCGAGTCCGGCGTCGAACCGGGCCGGGTGGTGCTCGACCACCTCAACGAGGTGACCGTGGGGCTGGTCCGGGACACCGGCTGCTGGCTGGGCTTCTCCATCTATCCCGACACCAAGATGTCCCCGCCCCGGATGGTGGAACTGCTGCGGGCGTACGGGACCGAGCGGGTGCTGGTCAACTCGGCGGCCGACTGGGGCCGCTCGGACCCGCTGCTCACCCGGGCCACCGGGGAGGCGATGCTGCTGGCCGGCTTCACCGACGACGACGTGGACCGGGTGCTGTGGCGCAACCCGGTCGAGTTCTACGGCCAGTCCGGGCGCCTCGACCTGACGGACCTGGACCCGGCCGTCGACGCGGCGAGCGGCACCTGGGCCGGCAACTCGATCCTGCGCGGCGGCAGCTGATGCGGCTGCGGCACGCCGGCGGCGACACCGTCCACCTCGGCTACTGCACCAACGTGCACCCCGCCGAGGACCTCGCCGGCATCCTCCGCCAGTTGGACACCCACGCCGTGCCCGTCCGCGAGGCGCTCGGCGCCGACCTGCTCGGCCTCGGCCTGTGGCTGGCCGCCCCGGTCGCCGCCGAGCTGGCCGCCGACCCGGCCGCCCGTCGCCGGCTACGCACCGAGCTGACCGCCCGGGGGCTGGAGGTGGTCACCCTCAACGGCTTCCCGTACGCGGCCTTCCAGGCGCCCGTCGTCAAGGGCGACGTCTACCAGCCGGACTGGACCACGCCCGGGCGGCTCGCGTACACCCTGGACCTGGCCCGGGTGCTCGCCGACCTGCTGCCCGACGACGCGGCCCGGGGCTCGGTCTCGACCCTGCCGCTGGCCTGGCGGCGGCCCTGGGACACCGCCCGCGCGGACGCCGCCCGCCGCCGGCTCGACCAGCTCGCGGCCGGTCTCGCCGCCGTCGAGCGGGAGACCGGCCGGCCGGTGCGGGTCGGCTTCGAGCCGGAGCCGGGCTGCGTGGTGGAGAGCACCGGCCAGGCCGTCGCGGCCCTGTCCGGCCTGGACACCGACCGCCTCGGCGTCTGCCTGGACCTCGCCCACCTCGCCTGCGCCTGGGAGGAGCCGGCCGACGCGCTGGGCCGGCTGCGCGCGGCCGGCCTGCCGGTGGTGAAGGTGCAGGTGTCGGCCGCCATCGAGGCGCCCGCCGGGGCGACGCCGGAGCTGCGCCGCTGGGTGGAGCCGCGCTTCCTGCACCAGACGCGCGCCGCCGGCTGCGCGGGCGCGGCGGACCCGGCCGACCCCGCCCACGCCGCCGACGACCTGGACGCCGCCCTGCACGCGCGGCTGCCCGGGCCGTGGCGGGTGCACTACCACGTGCCGCTGCACGCCCCGCCCGAGCCGCCGCTCGGCTCGACCCTGCCGGTGCTGCGCGCGGCGCTGGCCGCGCTCTACGCCGGGCCCGGGGCGGGCTGCGACCACCTCGACGTCGAGACGTACACCTGGGGGGTGCTGCCGGCCGCGCGGCGCCCGCGCACCGACGCGGAGCTGGCCGTCGGCATCGCCGCGGAGCTGGCCTTCGCCCGCGCGGAGCTGGTGGCCCTGGGCCTGACGCCGGCGGGCCGGCGGGTGCCGGCATGAGCCGCCGGCTGGTGGTGCTGGACGTGGTGGGGCTGACCCCCCGCCTGCTGGCACACATGCCCCGGCTGCGCGCGGTCGCCGACGCCGGCTTCCGCGCGGAGCTGGGCACGGTGCTGCCCGCGCTGACCTGTCCGGTGCAGTCGACGTTCCTCACCGGGGAGCTGCCGGCCGGGCACGGGATCGTCGGCAACGGGTGGTACTTCCGGGATCTCGGGGAGGTGCTGCTCTGGCGGCAGCACCACGCCCTGGTCGGTGGGGAGAAGCTGTGGCAGGCGGCCCGCCGGGTCGAGCCGGGCTGGACGGTCGCCAACGTCTGCTGGTGGTACGCGATGGGCGCCGACGTGGACTGGACGGTCACCCCGCGCCCCGTCTACCGGGCGGACGGGCGCAAGGAGCCGGACTGCTACACCGACCCGCCGGAGCTGCACGACGCCCTCACCGGCCGGCTCGGCACGTTCCCGCTGTTCAGCTACTGGGGGCCGGGCGCCGGGCTGGCCTCGTCGGTGTGGATCTGCCGGGCCGCCGAGCGGATCCTCGCCGACGAGTCCCCGGACCTGACCCTGGTCTACGTCCCCCATCTCGACTACGACCTGCAACGCTTCGGCCCCTCGTCGCCCCGGGCCGCCGCGGCGGCGGCCGAGCTGGACGGGGTGCTGGGGCCGCTGCTGGACGCCGCCCGCGCCCGGGACGCCACCGTGGTGGTGCTCTCCGAGTACGGCATCACCGACGTCTCCCGCCCGGTCGACGTCAACCGGCTGCTGCGCGCCGAGGGGTTGCTGCGGGTGCACACCCAGGCCGGGATGGAGTACCTGGACCCGTGGACCTCGCGGGCCTTCGCGGTGGCCGACCACCAGGTGGCGCACGTCTACGTCCGCGACCCGGCCGACGTGCCGGCGGTGGCGACGCTCTGCGCCGGGCTGCCGGGGGTGGCCGAGGTGCTCGACGCCGACGGCCGGGCCGCGCACGGGCTGGACCATCCGCGCGCCGGCGAGCTGCTCCTCGTCGCCGAGCCGGGCGCCTGGTTCACCTACTACTACTGGCTCGACGACGCCCGCGCGCCCGACTTCGCCCGGCTGGTGGAGATCCATCGGAAGCCTGGTTACGACCCCGCCGAGCTGTTCCTCGACCCGGCCGCCCCGGGCGCGGCGAAGCGGCGGGCCGCCGTGGCGCTGGCCCGCAAGAAGCTCGGGCTGCGCTACCTGATGAGCGTGGTGGGGCTGGACGCCGGTGCCCGGGCGGTGCGTGGGTCGCACGGCCGGCTCCCCGCCGACCCGGCCGACGGGCCGGTGTTGCTCTGCTCCGACCCGTCCGCCGCCCGGGAGCGGGTCGCCGCGACCGAGGTCAAGGCCCTGCTGCTGGAGCTGGCGGGGCTGGCGCCGCCGAGGGCCCCCGACGCGCCCCCGCCGCCGCGCCGGGCCGCGCCCCCGCCGCGCCGAGCGGCGCCCCCGCCGCCGAGCGGGCGGTCCGGGGAGGGGTCGTGACCGCCGTGGTCGTCCCGACCGACACGAGTGGGTTGCGGGCCCGGTTCGACGCCGCGCTCGCCGCGTTCCTCGACCGGCAGGGCCGGGACTGGCCGGACGGCGCTCCCCGGGGCGTCTTCACCGCGCTGCACCGGTTCGTGCTGGCCGGCGGCAAGCGGCTGCGCCCGCTCTTCTGCTACTGGGGATGGCGGGGCGCGGGCGGCGCCGACGGCGCCCCGATCGTGGCGGCCGCCGCCGCGCTGGAGCTGTTCCACGCGTTCGCGCTGATCCACGACGACATCCTCGACGGCAGCGACCGCCGCCGGGGCGGGCCGTCGGTGCACCGGCTCTTCGCCGACCTGCACGCCCGCTCGTCCTGGCGCGGCGACCCCGAGGCGTACGGGCGCAACACCGCCCTGCTCTGCGGCGACCTCTGCGCCGCCTGGTCCGACCAGATGTTCCACGAGTGCGGCCTGGACGTGGGGCGGGTGCACCGGGGGTACGCGGTCTTCGCGCTGATGCGCACCGAGGTGATCGCCGGGGAGTACCTCGACCTGGTCTCCGGGGTGGGCGACGGGTCGGTGGCGAGCGCGCTGACCGTGGTCCGGATGAAGGCGGCCCGCTACACGGTCACCCGGCCGTTGCAGATCGGGGCGACGCTGGCCGGGGCCGGACCGGAGCTCGTCGCCGCGCTGGCCGAGTTCGGCGACCCGCTGGGCGACGCGTTCCAACTGCGCGACGACGTGCTGGGGGTGTTCGGCGACCCGACGGTCACCGGCAAGTCGGTCCTGGACGACCTGCGGGAGGGCAAGCCGACGGTGATGATGGCGCTGGCCCGCGGCGCCGCCGACCGGGCGCAGGCCGGGCGGCTGCGGGAGCTGTTCGGCAACCCGGCGCTGGACGGCGACGGCGCCGCCGAGCTGCGGAAGATCATCGAGGCCACCGGGGCCCGCGAGCGGATCGAGGGGATGATCCGGGTGCGCGCCGACGCCGCGCTGGCGGCCCTGGGGTCCGCCCCCGTGACCGCCGAGGCCCGCGCCGCCCTTGCCGCCCTCGCCGCCCAGGCCGTCGACCGGCCCTGCTGAGTCGCCACGCGCCGGTGACTTTCCACGATATCGACGAAAGTTAGTGCCGAATCGGCGGAAGGTATGGACACATCGATGTGCGCCATTTAATGTCGGGCCATCACGAATGTGTTTCGTCGAGGTGAACCGGCGGCGCGGGAACCCATCGACTGGTGACCTCCGAACGATGGGGTCCGCCCCATCCCTCGCAGGTCGCGGCCGGCCGGGCACGGCACCCGGCGGGCCGACCGCACCCCCGCTACGGCATCCGGCGCGACGGCGCGCGCCCGCCCTGGCAGTCACTCGTCAGGAAGGGACGGCTCAACCGATGTCCAACAAGGACGCCCCCACCCACCGGACCCGACGCCGGTTCTCCGCCGCATCGGCGCTGCTGCTGGTCGCCACGGCTGGCACGGTCGCCCTCGGCGCCGGCCCGACCGCGCTGGGCGGCCCCACCCCGGCCCAGGCCCACCCCATCGTCGGCACCGACTTCCAGCAGGTCACCCTCGCCAAGGGCGTCGCCGAGGTCGGCGAGCCCATGACGATCGCGGTGCTGCCGGACCGGTCGGTCCTGCACACCGCCCGCAACGGCACCGTCCGGCGTACGGACTCCGCCGGCACCACCTCCGTGATCGGCACGCTGCCGGTCTACACCCACGACGAGGAGGGGTTGCAGGGCGTCGGGGCGGACCCGAACTTCGCCACCAACCGGCACATCTACCTCTACTACGCGCCGCCGCTGGCCACCCCGGCCGGCGACGCGCCGGCGACCGGCAGCGACTTCTCGGCCTGGCAGGGCGTCAACCGGCTCTCCCGCTTCACCCTGAACGCCGACTTCACGATCAACACCGGCAGCAAGGTCGACATCCTCGACGTGCCCGCCGACCGGGGCATCTGCTGCCACGTCGGCGGCGACATCGACTTCGACGCCGCCGGCAACCTCTACCTCTCCACCGGCGACGACACCAACCCGTTCGACTCGGCCGGGTACGCGCCCATCGACGAGCGCGCCAACCGCAACCCCGCGTACGACGCGCAGCGCAGCGCGGCCAACACCAACGACCTGCGCGGCAAGATCCTGCGGATCAAGGTGAACGCCAACGGCACGTACTCGATCCCGGCGGGCAACATGTTCGTCGACTCGGACCCGAGGACCCGCCCCGAGATCTACGCGATGGGCTTCCGTAACCCGTTCCGGATGAGCGTGGACCGGGCCACCGGCATCGTCCACGTCGGCGACTACGGCCCCGACGCCGGCACCACCAGCGCCCGGGGCCCGAGCGGCCAGGTCGAGTTCAACCGGGTCACCGGGCCCGGCAACTACGGCTGGCCGTACTGCACCGGCACCAACACCGCCACCGAGACGTACGCCGAGTGGGACTTCGCCGCCGGGACCGCCGGGGCGAAGTTCAACTGCGCCGGCGGGCCGACCAACAACTCCTTCCGTAACACCGGGCTGCCCACCCTGCCCGGGGCGAAGCCGGCCTGGATCCGGTACGCCGGCGACGCCGGCACCCCGCCGGAGTTCGGCGGCGGCTCCGAGTCGCCGATGGCCGGCCCCGTCTACCGGTACGACGCCGCGCTGAACTCCACCACCAAGTTCCCGCAGTCCTTCGACGGGCAGTTCTTCGCCGGCGAACTCGGCCGGGGCTGGGTCAAGCCGATCCACCTCAACGCCGACGGCAGCCCGGGAACCATCGACACGTTCCCGTGGAACGGCAAGCAGATCATGGACATGGCGTTCGGGCCCGAGGGGGCGCTCTACATCCTCGACTACGGCACCGGCTACTTCAACGGCGACGCCAACTCGGCGCTCTACCGCTACGACTACATCGCCGGCGGCAACCGGGCGCCGACCGCCGTCGCCGCGGCCGACAAGACCTCCGGCGCGGCCCCGCTGACCGTGAACTTCTCCTCGGCCGGCTCGACCGACCCGGAGGGCGGCGCGCTGACGTACTCCTGGGCCTTCGGCGACGGCACCAGCTCGACGACGGCCAACCCCAGCAAGACGTACACCGCCAACGGCACCTACCAGGTCACGCTGACCGTCCGCGACCCCCAGGGCGCCACCGGCACGGCGAACGTGCAGATCGGCGTCGGCAACACCGCGCCCACGGTCACCATCAACAGCCCGGCCAACGGCCAGCTGTTCAGCTACGGCGACACCGTGCCGTTCAGCATCACCGTGACCGACCCGGAGGACGCCGCCATCGACTGCACCAAGGTCAAGATGACGTACGTGCTGGGCCACGACAACCACGGCCACCAGATCACCTCGAAGAACGGCTGCTCGGGCTCCATCACCATCCCGGTCGACGGCGAACACGACGACGCGGCGAACATCTTCGCCATCTTCGACGCCGAGTACACCGACGCCGGCGGGCTGACCACGCACAAGCAGCACACCCTCCAGCCGCGCAAGCGCCAGGCGGAGCACTTCAAGACCTCCTCCGGCGTCGGGACCTTCGACAAGGGCACCGCCGAGGGCGGCAAGACCGTCGGCGACATCAACAACGGCGACTGGATCGCGTTCGAGCCGTACCGGATCGACAACGCGACCTCGTTCAGCGCCCGGGTCTCCTCGGCCGGCTCCGGCGGCACCCTCCAGGTGCGGGTCGGCTCGCCCACCGGCACGGTGCTCGGCTCCGCGACCGTCCCGGTCACCGGCGCCTGGGACACGTTCACCACGGTCAGCGGCAGCATCTCCGGGGCGCCGGCCAGCACCGGCACGCTCTACCTGACGTTCGCCGGCACGGGCACCGGCGCGCTCTACGACGTGGACACGTTCGCCTTCACCACCGCCGCGGCGGTCCGCACCGGCCCGGTCGTCGGTCTCGGCGGCAAGTGCCTGGACGTGCGCAACGCGGCCACGGCCGACGGCACCCAGATCCAGATCTACGGCTGCAACGGCACCGCGGCGCAGACGTGGACGGTGACGCCGAACTCGACGGTGAAGGCGTTGGGCAAGTGCCTGGACGTCTCCGGGGGCGCCTCGGCCGACGGGACGAAGATCCAGCTGTGGACGTGCAACGGCACGGGCGCGCAGAACTGGTCGGCGCAGGCGGACGGCACGTTGAAGAACCCGCAGACCGGCAAGTGCCTGGACGTGTCGGGCAACAACCCGGCCGACGGTCAGGCCGTGCACCTGTGGACCTGCCACACCGGCGCCAACCAGAAGTGGACCCTGCCCTGACCTGAGGCGGGGAGGGGCCGCCGCGCCCCCCCCCGCCCCGGCAGGCCCTCGACAGCCCGGCATTGGAGAGCGACATGCGCAGACTCCTCCGACCCCTCCTCGGCGCGGCCACCGCCGTCCTCGCCGTCCTCGCCTGCACCACCCCGGCCAACCCGGCCAGCGCCGCCGACGCCCCGTACGACGTGCTGGTCTTCTCGAAGACCGCCGGCTTCCGGCACGACTCCATCGCGGTCGGCACCCAGGCGATCCGCGACCTCGGCGCGGCCAACAACTTCACCGTCACCGCGACCGAGGACGCCGCCCAGTTCACCACCGCCAACCTGTCCCGCTTCGAGGCGGTGGTCTTCCTCAACACCACCGGCGACGTGCTCGACGCCACCCAGCAGAGCGCCTTCGAGTCGTACATCGGCGCCGGCGGCGGCTTCGTGGGCGTGCACGCCGCCGCCGACACCGAGTACGGCTGGTCCTTCTACGGCAGCCTGGTCGGGGCGTACTTCGCCTCGCACCCGCACATCCAGCAGGCGAACGTGAAGGTGGAGCACCGGGCGCACGCGGCCACCGCGCACCTGCCGCAGACCTGGACCCGCACCGACGAGTGGTACAACTACCAGACCAACGCCCGCTCCACCGCCCGCGTGCTGGCCACCCTCGACGAGTCCTCCTACACGGGCGGCTCGATGGGCGCCGACCACCCGCACTCCTGGTGCAAGACCCACAGCGGGGGCCGGGCCTTCTACACCGGCGGCGGGCACACCCAGGCGTCGTACGCCGAGCCGGCGTTCCGCGCCCACCTGCTCGGCGGCATCCGGTACGCGGCCGGCCGGGCCAAGGCCGACTGCCGGCCCGAGACCGGCTACACGCCGATCTACAACGGCTCCACCACCGGCTGGTCCCAGGCCGGGCCGGGCAGCTTCACCAACGCCGACGCCACCCTGACCTCGGTCGGCGGCATGGGCCTGTACTGGTACAGCGCGAAGCAGTTCACCAACTACTCGCTCAAGCTGGACTGGCGGCTCGCCGGCGACGACAACTCCGGCGTCTTCATCGGTTTCCCGCCCTCCAGCGACCCCTGGTCGGCGGTCAACAACGGCTACGAGATCCAGATCGACGCCACCGACGCGGCCGACCGCACCACGGGCGCGGTCTACACCTTCAAGTCCGCCGACATCGCCGCCCGGGACGCGGCGCTGAACCCGCCGGGGGAGTGGAACACCTACGAACTGCTCGTCGAGGGCGAGCGCCTCCAGGTCTTCCTGAACGGGGTGAAGATCAACGACTTCACCAACACCGACCCGGCCCGCTCGCTCGCCGGCCACATCGGGCTCCAGAACCACGGCACCGGCGACGACGCCTCGTTCCGCAACATCCGGATCAAGGAACTCGGCGTCGACCCGCCGGGCGGGAACACCACCGTCCAGGCGGAGGCGTTCAGCTCGGCCGGCGGGGTCGCCCCGTTCGCCAAGGCCGGCGCCAACGGCGGCCAGACCCTCGGGCACATCGACCCGGGCGACTGGGCCGCGTACGCCGGGGTCGACCTGACCGGGGCGACGTCGCTGCGGGCGCGGGTCGTCTCCGGCGGGCCGGGCGGCACCCTCCAGGTGCGTACCGGATCCACCACCGGCACCGTGCTCGGCTCGGTCGCCGTGCCGAACACGGGCAGCTGGACCACCTTCGCCGACGTCACGACCACCCTGTCCGGCGTGCCGTCCGGCACCCGGGACCTCTACCTGACCTTCACCGGGTCGGGCACGGGCCTCTTCGACGTGGACGACTTCACCCTGGTCAGGTCCGGCGGCAGCGGTGGCGTCGGCCCGATCCGGGGCCTGGGCGGCAAGTGCCTGGACGTGCGCAACGGCGCCACGGCCGACGGCACCCAGATCCAGATCTACGGCTGCAACGGCACCGCGGCGCAGACGTGGACGGTGACGCCGAACTCGACGGTGAAGGCGTTGGGCAAGTGCCTGGACGTCTCGGGTGGCGCCTCGGCCGACGGGACGAAGATCCAGCTGTGGACGTGCAACGGCACGGGCGCGCAGAACTGGTCGGCCCAGGCGGACGGCACGCTGAAGAACCCGCAGACCGGCAAGTGCCTGGACGTCTCGGGCAACAACCCGGCCGACGGTCAGGCCGTGCACCTGTGGACCTGCCACACCGGCGCCAACCAGAAGTGGACCCT
>NZ_JBPQTK010000111.1:0-21170 GCF_051386315.1 Micromonospora sp. URMC 107 | reverse complement strand
CGGCCAGCCGGGCGAGGTGCTCTCGTTGCCGCTGGGCTCCTACCGGGCGTATCCCTGGAACGGCGGCCGGACGGCGCTCGACCCGCTGCCCCGCTACGTCGACGCCGACGTCCTCGTCGACGACACGCTCTGGGTGGGCACGAGCGAGGTGAGCGGGGAGAACCCGCGCGTCGCGCAGGTGCGGCGGGTGCTCGACGCCGCCGCCCCGGTGCGGGACACCGGGGTGCGCTGGGTGGTGGTGCAGCGGGTGGCCGGCGGGCAGCGGATGGACCCGGCGGCGTTGGTCGGGCTGCGCGAGGTCTACGCCGGCGAGGACCTGACCCTGTACGAGAACCCGGCCGCGCGCGACGCCGGTGCGCGGTGAGCCGTCGGCTCCCGCCGCGGGGCCGGTATCGATCGTCCTCGCGGCCCTCCCCACCGACGCTACTTGGTGGTAACGTCCCGCGCACGCAGCTCACGAGGAGGAAGTCAGCACCATGCGCAGTGCTCTCTCGTTGGTTCTCGCCGGAGTGATCGCGGTCGCTCTCGGCGTCTTCGGGTCGGTGGCGCTGGCCACCACCCTCACCGGCACCTCGTCGTCCGAGGCCGCCAAGGCCGAGCAGGCCGCGCGGACCAGCTCGGACGGCGGTGGCAGCGGCGCCAACAAGCCGCTGGTCTACGGCACGAGGTAGAACGGCTCCACCGGCTCCAACTGCTCCGCCGGCACCACAGCCCGAACGTTCGCGGCCCTCGTCACGAGGGCCGCGAATTTTTCGCCCGAGACCGGCCAGGTGAAGCGGGCCGCGTGCGCCCGCGCCGCCGTGCCCATCGCGGTGCGCCGGCCGTCGTCGGTCAGCAGCAGCCGCACCTTGGCGACGAAGTCGTCGACGTCGTCGGCGAGCAGGCCGGTCTCCCCGTCGACGAGCGCCTCCTCGACCCCGCCGGCGCCGCGGAACGCCACCGTGGGCGTGCCGACCGCCCCGGCCTCCACGATGGTCAGCCCCCAGCCCTCCTTGAGCGACGGGGTGAGCGCGACCCAGGCGCTGGCCAGCAGCTCCCGCTTCTCGGCGTCGCTGACGAAGCCGGTGAAGCGGACCCGGTCGGTGACGCCCAGCTCCTCGGCGAGCTGGCGCAGCTGCGGCTCCCACCAGCCCTGGCCGGCGACCACGAGGGTGAGCCCGGGCAGCTCGCCGGTGAGCCCGGCGACCGCGTGCAGGGCCAGCTCGACCTGCTTGTGCGGCACCAGCCGGCCGAGCACCACCAGGGACGGGTGCGGGGTGCGCGGGACCGGCCCGACAGTCATGTCGGGCGTTCCGTTGTGCACGATGGCGACCCGGGACGGGTCGATGCCGAGGGTGGCCAGCTCCTGCCGGGTGGCCGCGGAGACGGTGACGTACTGGCAGTGGCGGTAGACGCGCGGGGCGAGCCAGGACTCGACCCACCAGCCGAAGCCGGCCAGCCAGCGGCCCAGCACCACCGGCCACTGCTCGCGGTGCACGTGGTGCACCAGCGCGATCACCGGGCGGCGGGCGTACAGGGCGGACAGGAAGGGCAGGCCGTTGCCGACGTCGACGATCACGTCGGGGCGACCGCCCCGCCTGCGGGTCAGCGGCCCGAGGCCCCACGCGCCGGCCAGGTAGACGAGCGCGGCGCGCAGGTAGACGGTGTGCCGGCCGCCGCGCCGCAGCACCCGTACGCCGGCGGCGGTGACCTCCTCGGCGGGGCCGGCGGAGTGGGTGGCGCAGAGCAGCGTGGCGCGGTGACCCCGGCGCACGAGTTCGCTGGCGATCCGCTCGACGTACACCTCCGAACCGCCGCCCTCCGGGTTCCGGGTGTCGCGCCAGTTGAGGAAAAGTACGTGCCGGGTGGCGGCAGGCGGTGCTTCCACACTTACTCCTACTGCCGAGTAGTCTTCGCGTCGCGTCACACTATGGGCTTCGTCACGCCCCCCGCAATGCCCGATCGGAGGCGAAATGCAGCAGGCGCCGGCCCGCCCGGAGCTGACCGACCCACCGGACGCCACATCGAGAAGGGTGTGGCGTCTGCGCTTGGTCGCGGTCTGTCTCGGTTTGTCGGCCCTGGCGTTCCTCCAGGACCCGGGCATGATCGCCATCGACACGAAGGTGGACCTGGCGGTCGATCCAGCCGGATGGCTGAGCCGCGCCCTGCACGTCTGGGACCCGGACGGCACCTTCGGCCAGCTTCAGAATCAGGCGTACGGCTACCTCTGGCCGATGGGCCCGTTCTTCCTGCTCGGCGAGGTGCTCGACATCCCGGCCTGGGTGGTGCAGCGGCTCTGGTGGGCGCTGCTGATGACGGTGGCCTGCACCGGCGTGGTCCGGCTGGCCGAGCGGCTGCACATCGGCACGCCGGCCGCCCGCCTGCTCGCCGGGGTGGCCTTCGCGCTCTCCCCCCGGCTGGTGACCGAGCTGGGCCCGATCTCGGTGGAGGCGTGGCCGAGCGCCCTCGCCCCCTGGGTGCTAGTGCCCCTGGTGGGGCTGGCCCGGGGCGCCTCCGTACGCCGGGCGGTGACCCTGTCCGCGCTGGTGGTGGCGTGTGCCGGCGGCGTCAACGCGACGGCGGTGCTGGCTGTCGTGCCGCTGGCCGGTCTCTGGCTGGTCGGCCTGCACCCGTTCCGGCTGCGGATCAGGGCGCTGGTCGCCTGGGGGCTGGCGGTGGGCGCGGCCACCGCCTGGTGGCTGGTGCCCCTGCTGCTGCTGGGCCGGTACAGCCCGCCGTTCCTCGACTACATCGAGACGGCGCCGGTCACCACCGGGCCCACCGACATGACCACCGTGCTGCGCGGCGCCTCGCACTGGCACGCGTACCTCAACGGCGCGTACGGGCCGCCCTGGTCGGCCGGCTGGCGGCTGGCGACCGAGCGGCCGCTCGTGGTCGCCACCCTGGTGGTCGCCGGCCTCGGCCTCGCCGGCCTGGCCCGGCGCGGGATGCCGCACCGGCGTTTCCTGGTCACCGGCCTGCTGGTCGGGCTGGCCCTGGTCGGGCTCGGTCACGTCGGCGCGGTCGACGGGTTCGGCGCCCAGACGCAGCGGGACTTCCTCGACGCGGCCGGCGCGCCGCTGCGCAACGTGCACAAGTTCGACGTGGTGCTGCGGCTGCCGCTCATCCTCGGGCTCGCCCACCTGGTCGGGCTGGTGGCGCGTGCGGCGCGTGCGGCCGACCGGCCCGACCTGAATCCGGGCCTGCCCCGCCTGCTCCAGCCGGTGCGGCTGCGTGCCACGCTGGTGACCGGCACCGCCCTCGTCGCGGTCGCCGGGGTGGCCGCGCCGGCGCTGGCCGCCGGGCTGCCCGCCCAGGGCAGTTTCCGGGAGGTGCCCGGCTACTGGCACCAGGCGACCTCCTGGCTGGACCGCAACCTCGGCGACGACCGGGTGCTGGTGGTGCCCGCCGCCCGTTTCCCCCGCTACCTGTGGGGCAGCCCGAGCGACGAGGTCACCCAGCCCCTGCTGGAGAGCCCCTGGGCGGTGCGCAGTTCGGTGCCGCTCACCCCGCCGGGCACGATCCGGCTGCTCGACGCCGTCGAGTCGGCGCTGGCCAACGGCGAGGGTTCGGCCGGGCTGGCCGACCTGCTCGCCCGCTCCGGCGTGCGGTACCTGCTGCTCCGCTCCGACCTGGACTACGGCCGCTCGGGGGCCACCCAACCGGTGGTGGTCCGGCAGGCGCTGCAACGCTCGCCCGGCATCCGCCCGGTGCGGGCCTTCGGGCCGGAGGTCGGTGGCGGCCAGCTGCCCGGCAACTTCGTCGACCACGGGCTGGACGTGAAGGTCCGGGCCCTGGAGGTGTACGAGGTCGCGCAGCCGGTCAGCCCCGTCGTCGCGTACGACGCGAAGGGCCTCACCACCGTGGTGGGCGGGCCGGAGTCGCTGCTCCAGATCGCGGCGGCCGGCCGGCTCTCCGACGCCCCGACGGTGCTCGCCGGGGACCGGCCGGCGGGGCTGGCCGACGGCCCGGTGGTGCTCACCGACGGGATGCGCCGGCGCGAGGTCGCGTTCGGGCAGCCGCACGACAACGCCTCGGCGACCCTGACGTCCGCCGACGAGGCGAGGCTCGGCGCGCCCGCCCGGGACTACCTGCCGTCGTGGGGCGAGGACCAGGCCACCACCGTGCGCTACCTGGGCATCGAGTCGGTCACCGCGTCGAGTTCCTGGTCCGACGCCCAGCCGCTGGTCGGCGGCCGGCCGGCGCACCAGCCGTACGCGGCGCTCGACGGCAGCCTCGCCACCGCCTGGCGCTCGGCGCCCGGGACGGTCACCACCGAGCAGTGGCTCCAGGTGGAGCTGACCGAGCCGCAGGTGGTCCGCGAGGTGGGGCTCACCTTCGACACCGGCGCCGACTCCCTGCCCACGAGGATCACCGTCAGCGCCGGCAACCAGCAGGCGGTGGTGGAGAACCCGGGCCAGAGCGTGCAGGTCACCGTGCCCGCCGGCTACCCGACCCGCCGGGTGCGCGTCTCGATCGACCAGGTCTTCGACATCCGGGCCGGCTTCGGCGGCGTCGGCATCGCCGAGATCACCATCCCGGGTGTGCGGGCCGAGCGGACCCTGGCGGTGCCGGCACCGCCGGCCACCGCCGCCCCGGCCGCCGTGGTGCTCACGGCCGCCGCCGGCGCCTCGCCCTGCGTCTTCGACGAGGGCCGGCCGATCTGCGACGGCGGGCTGGTCCGGGAGTCCGAGGACGGCGACCGGATCGACCGGACGCTGAGCCTGCCGGTCGCCGCCGGCTACGACGTGGCGCTGCGGGTACGCCCCCGTGCGGGCGGCGCGCTGAACGCGCTGCTCGACGGCGGGGGCGCGGCGGCCGTCACGCGCGGTGTCAGCCCGGTGGTTGCCGCCTCCAGCGTCGGCGTCTCCCACCCCGCGGCCCGGCCGGGCGCGGTGGTCGACGGCGACCCGGCGACGACCTGGTACGCCGCCAGCTCCGACCGGCAGCCGTGGCTGCGCCTGACCTGGCCGAAGACCCGCCAGATCGCCGGGCTGAAGGTGACCCTGCCACCCACGGCGGCGGCGGCCCGTCCGTGGCAGGCCACCGTGATCGGGGACGGCGGCATGCGCGGCGGCGTCTTCGACGAGGGCGGCAGCCTGGTCTTCGACCGGCCGCTGACCACCGACGAGATCACCGTGCTGATCTCCGACGTGGTGCCGGCCAACACCTTCGACCCGTACCGGCGGTTGTCGCAGAGCCTGCCGGTCGGGGTGGGCGAGCTGATCGTGTTGCCCGACGGCCCGGTGCCCCGCCACGACCCGGCGGCCCGCGTCACGCTTCCCTGCGGCACCGGGCCCACCGTCGAGGTCGGCGACGCCTCGCGCCGTACGGCCCTGGTGGCCAGCCGGCGGGAGCTGGTGGAGCTGCGCGAGGTGGACGCGGTGCTCTGCGGCGCCGGCGCGAAGGATCCGCTGCCCCTGGCCGGCGGCGAGGTGCGGGTGGTGGCGAAGGCCAGCCGGCTGGCGATGCCGACCCGGCTCGTCCTCACCCCGGACGCCGTGGTCCCGGGGTCCGCCGACGGCAGCGCGGCCGGCCCGGCGGGCGTCGCCGGCTCGGCGGAAGCGGCGGACGTCGTGCAGACCCCGGTCCGGGTGGACGGCTGGTCGGCCACCAGGCGGTCGCTGCACCTGGACGGGTACCCGGGTCGGCGGGTGCTGGCCCTGCGGGAGAACGCGAACGCCGGATGGGAGGCCACCGCCGGCGGCGAGCGGCTCACCCCGTTCGTGGTGGACGGCTGGCAGCAGGGTTGGCTGGTGCCGGCCGGGTTCTCCGGTGAGGTGCGGCTGCGGTTCGCCCCGGACGACGGGTACGTCCTGGCGTTGGGCGCCGGCGCGATCCTGCTGGGCGGGGTCGCGGTGGCCGCACTGCTGCCGACCCGGGGCGTCCCGGCGGCGGCGGTGGGGCCGGCGCGTCGCCGCCGGCACCGGCTGCTCGCCCTGATGTTCGGCGGGGCGGCGCTGCTGCTGGTTGGCGGCCTGGCCGCGGTCGCGGTCGTGCTGCTCGCGGCGGCCGGCGTGGTGGCCGGTCGCGCGCTGGAGCCGCGCCTGCCCGCGCCGGACCGGCGTGGGCTGCGCCGGGTGTACGGGCTGGTCGGGCGCTGGCTGCCGGTGGCCTGCTTCGGGCTGGCCGGCTGGTACGCGGTGACCCGGGGCGGGCACACCGACGCGGCACCTCAGCTCGCGGCGGTCGCCGCCGCGACGGTGCTCTGGCTCTCGCTCGTGCTCCCGAGGCGGCGCGGCCAGGGGCCGTTCCAGCGTTGGAAGGGACGCTCGACGGCGTAGTAGCTGATCGCGGCGAGGACCAGCCCACCGGCGACGGTGAGCAGGAAGATCTCGCCCGTGTCACCGGTGAAGTTCGGTCGGTCGCCGACGACGTAGACCCCCTCCAGCACGAACGGGTGCCAGAGGAACAGCCCGTAGGACACCCGACCGAGCCACCGGCCGACGACGCCACCGAGGACGGCCTTGGTGCGGGTGGCCGGCCCGAACGCCACCGGCAGCACCACCATCACCGCCACCAGGGCGTACAGCGCCATCTTCAGCCCGAACTGGGCGGCGGTGGGTTCGGCCAGGTCGCGGGGCCCGACGACCGGCGTGGTGGCGACGGCCAGCGCGGCCAGCGCGACCGACCAGCAGGCGAGCGGCGCGGCGCCGAGGTCGTCCAGCCACCGCCAGCGGTCACCGGTGCCGGTGCGCAGCGACACGTGGACGGTGGCCAGCGCCATGCCGGCGCCGAACCAGCCGGCGTACGAGGGCAGCCACATGGTGTGCAGGCCCAGGTCGAGCAGGCCGAATCCCATCAGGGCCACCCAGCCGGCGGTGATCGCCAGCCCCGCCGCGACGATGAGGACGGTGGACCGGCCGGGACGCCAGCGCCGCCGGAGCAGCAGCAGGGCGAGCAGCGGCAGCAGCAGGTAGAAGGCCGCCTCGGTGGCCAGGCTCCAGGTCTGGCTCAGGCCGTGGCGCAACTGCCGGGGCTCATAGATCTGGGTCAACGTCAGGTGTCGCCACCAGTCGCCGGCGGCCGTCGGCTGGTTCTGCGGCAGCACCAGCAGGCAGACCACCACGGTCAGCCAGTACGCGGGCAGGATGCGGGTCGCCCGACGCCACAGGTAGCGCCGGGCGGAGGGGCGCCGCTGCCCGGTGGCGGACGAGTGGGCGTACGGGCGGAAGAGCAGGAAGCCGGAGAGCACGAAGAAGACGGCGACGCCCACGTCGAGGCGGGACAGCCAGCTGCCCAGCCCCGAGTCGCCGGTGTTCGCACCGGTGGCGAACCCGACGTGGTGCCCGACGACGGCCAGCGCGCCGATCACCCGTACGGCGTCCAGCGCGGGCAGTCGGTGGAGGTCGTGATCCGTAGCTGGGGCAGACATCAACCGTCCAGAGGGTCGCGTGAATATGTAACCCGGGAGTAACCTGCGGCCAAGTTTAGGGACACGACCGCTCGCCGGACACCGGCTGACTGTCTTTGTTGGGAGGAATCAGTGAAGGCTCGTCTGGGCGCCGTGCTGTTCGGGATAGGCGTCTTGTGCCTTGTGCTCGCCGCGGGAGCGGCGCTGTTCGTGGCACCGACGGTGACGAAACTGCCGTACGACCTGAAGCTGTGCAACGCGGAGAACAAGCCGGAGGGTTGCCTGAAGCCGAGCGTCGCGGTGGCGGAGAACGCCAAGTTCCTGCAGCTCAAGAAGGATGCCCCGCCGACGGTGCAGACCGGCACGCTGGAGGCCACCACCGAGGTGGCACCGCAGGCCGGCACCACCGAGGCGGAGATGACCGGCGACCTGGAGGGCAAGGCGGTCGTCTGGGGCGCGTACGGCACGGTCAAGTGGGTCCAAACCGGCGAGGTGATCAGCCAGTACTCCGCCGAGCTGGCCCTGGACCGGTCTAGCGCCGGCGCGGTCGGCTGGGACAAGCAGTTCCTCCAGACCGACGGTCCGGAGGGGCCGAGCGAGGTCACCTTCGGCGGGCAGACCTACAAGTTCCCGTTCCACACCGAGCGCAAGGACCACGAGTACTTCGACCGTGACCTGCGCAAGGCGCTGCCGATCCGGTTCGACGGCACCGAGAAGATCAACGGCACCGAGGCGTACCGGTTCCGGCAGGTCATCGAGGAGACCGACCTGGGCATGCCGGCCGAGCGGGTCGGTGGCCTGCTCGGGGCGTTCGCGCCGGGTGCGACCAGCGGCAAGGTGATGTACGGCAACACCCGCACCATCTGGGTCGAGCCGGTCAGCGGCAACCTGGTCAAGGTGCGGGAGCAGCAGAAGAAGACGCTGGTGCCGGACCAGGGCGCGCCCGTCGCGCTGCTGGACGCCGACTTCGTCTACACCGACGAGACCATCGCGAACAGCGTCGAGTCGGCCGGTAAGAACCGGGACAAGCTGCTGCTGATCGGGCGGACCATCCCGCTCGTGCTGACGGTCGTCGGCGCGCTGGCGCTGCTCGTCGGGCTCTGGCTGGTGCTGGCCGGACGCCGGGCCACCGCCGCCGCGCGGCACCGCGCCGCCGACGGGGACGCCGACGCCACCACGGCGCCCGCGCCGCGGACGTCGTCCGAGCAGGTCACCTCCGGGGCACCGGTGCGCGACGGCGAAGCCGGACACCGGTAGCGGACCGTCGGGCGGCGTCCGTGGTGTGGGCGCCGATCGCCGACAACCAATGACAGGCCGCCACCGTCGCCCCCGTACGCGGGGCGACGGTGGCGGCCTGTCGCGTAGGCGGGGGCGGCCGGCCTCGTTGTTACTGAACCGTGACCTGGCCGGGTCCTCGTCACTCACGGTTGTCGCCGGGCGGCGAGGTGCTCGGTTTGCGGAAAAATCATTGATATATACCGATACTGCCGGGGATCCTCCTCGCGAAGCTCGGCTACTGAGCGTCATGACGGTCTTCGTGGCCGGCGGCGCGGCTCTTGTGGCGTACGCCTCGGCGGGGGCATCATCGGGCACGGTCATTACTCGTCGGTAACCGTGACGGCCCGAGTGCGGGCCCGACCCCGTCCCCTCTGGTCCCGGCAGGAGGCGTACGTGACGACCGCCCATCCGCTGTCCGACCGGCGCGGCCGGTACCGCGCGGCGTGGCACGGCTTGCACCGCCGGCGGGGGGTGCGGCCGGGCCGGGGCGGCTCGTTGGCCGATCCCCGGCCGTACGTCGTGCCGCCGGTGCTGCTCGGCCTCTTCGCCGCCCTGGCGCTCGCCGCGCCCGGCCCGACGCCGGTGCACGGTGCGGCGCTGCCGACCCCCGCCTGCCCGACCCCGGCTCCGGGCCAGGGCGGAACGGCCACCCCGACCGCCCCACCTACGGCCACCCCGAGCGTCCGACCCACGGCCACGGCCACGGCCACGGATCGGCCGGCGGCTCCCGACCCGCCGTGCGCGCCGGCCAGCCCGACGCCGAGCCGGCCCGGGCCGGTGGCGACGGGCAGGCCGCTGCCGCGGGTCGACCCCGATCCGGGGCAGCCGGTGGTGGCGCCGGTCCCGTCGCTGCTCACCGGTGCGCAGGTGACCATGACCGGGCTGCGTTTCGAGGGCGTCGTCGACCTGCCGACCGCCGACGGCAGCCTGCGGGCGTTGAAGTTCACCATGGAGCAGGCGGTCACCGACGACTTCCTGCTCCGCTCGCCGGGGCCGGCCGGCACGACGATGCGGTTCGCCACGGACCGGCTGACGGTGCGGGGGGACGTCGCCTTCTACGCCACCCGGTTCGTCGGGCGGCTGCTCGGCGTCAAGATCACGCTGACCCCGGACCTGCCTCTTCCCGACGGACTGCCGATCACGTCACCGGTGCCGGTCACCTTCACCGACCCGGCCATGGAACTGGCGTTCGTCCGCAGCGGCACGCTGACCGCCCAGCCGGCGCTGAAGCTCACCCTCTCCTGACCTCACTGCGCGCCACCACCCGGTGCGGGGCCGGTGTCCCTCCGGCCCCGCACCGCAGATCTCAGAGGCGGGCGAGCGCCTTGCGCAACGGGTCGAGCCCCAGCGAGCCGAGGTCGAGCGCTTGGCGGTGGAACTCCTTGAGGTCGAAGTCGGCGCCCTTGCGGGCCTTCGCCTCGTCACGGGCCTGGAGCCAGATCCGCTCGCCCACCTTGTAGGAGGGGGCCTGCCCCGGCCAGCCGAGGTAGCGGTTCAGCTCGAAGCGCAGGTTCTCGTCCGGCACCCGGCAGTGCGCCCGCATGAACTCCCAGCCCAGCTCCGGGGTCCAGCGCTCGCCCGGGTGGAAGCCGAACGGGTTGTCCTTCGGGATCTCCAGCTCCAGGTGCATGCCGATGTCGACGATCACCCGGGCGGCCCGGAACGCCTGGCCGTCCAGCATGCCGAGCTTGTCGCCCGGGTCCTCCAGGTGGCCCAGCTCGTCCATCAGCCGCTCCGCGTAGAGCGCCCAGCCCTCGCCGTGCCCGGAGACCCAGCAGAGCAGCCGCTGCCAGCGGTTGAGCAGTTCGGCCCGCACGGCGGTCTGGGCGACCTGGAGGTGGTGACCCGGCACGCCCTCGTGGAAGACGGTGGTCACCTCGCGCCAGGTGGAGAAGTCGGTGACGCCCTGCGGCACCGCCCACCACATCCGTCCGGGACGGGAGAAGTCCTCGCTCGGGCCGGTGTAGTAGATCGCGCCGTCGCTGGTCGGGGCGAGGCAGCACTCGATGTGGCGTACCTGCTCCGGGATGTCGAAGTGGGTGCCGTGCAGGTCGCCGATGGCCTTGTCGGCGAGCGCCTGCATCCAGTCCCGGAACGCCTCCTTGCCCCGGATCGTCCGGGCCGGGTCGGCGTCCAGCGCCTCGACCGCCTCGTCGATGGTGGCGCCGGGGCCGACGATCCGGCCGGCCACCGTGCGCATGTCGGCCTCCAGCCGGGCCAGCTCCTCGAACCCCCAGGCGTACGTCTCGTCGAGGTCGACCTTCGCGCCGAGGAAGTACTGCGAGGCCAGCTCGTAGCGCTCGCGACCCGCGGCCTGCTTCTCCCGCCCGAGCGGGGCCAGCTCGGTGCGGAGGAACTGGCCGAACTCGGCCGTCGCCGCGGTCGCCGCCGCCGCGCCCCGCCGCAGCTCGGCGCCGAGGGTGCCGTCGGCGCCCAGCCGCTCGACCAGCCCGTGGAAGAAGTTGTCGCCGTCCGGGTCGACCCAGATGTCGCACTGCTTGGCGACCTCGATGAGCTGGACCCGCGCGCTGACGTGGCCGGCGGCGGCCGCCTCGCGCAGCGTCGCCTTGTAGCCCTCCAGGGTGCCCGCGAAGCGGTTGAGCCGGGCGGCCACGTTGGCCTTGGCGTCGTCGCCCTCGGTCGGCATCAGGTCGAAGACCATGCGGACCTCGTGCAGGCCGCTGGAGATCACGTTGACCTCGCTGCTCGCCTCGCCGGCGTCGTAGCGGGCGAGGTCGAGGCCGAGTCGCTCCTGCATGGCCTCCTTGGCCGTCCGCTCCGCCTCCGACTCCGGCTCGGTCACGTCCAGGTCGGCCAGCGTCCGCCGGATCAGCTCCGCCCGGGCCGTGTAACCGTCGGGCGACAGGTCGTCGAGCTGGTCGTCGTGGCCGGCGATGCCGACGTAGGTGGCGCCGATCGGGCTCAGCGGCGCCCACTCGGCGACGTACCGGTTCGCGAGGTCATCGATTCGTCCCACACTGCGACCCTACGTGAGGGCACCGACGGGTTGTCGAACGCGTGCTGCGTGTTCAGGGCAGCAGGTCTGCGGGGTCGAAGTCGATCGGGAACGGCAGGTCGGCCGAAAGCCGCCGACCGCTGACCGCCCTGGCGACGGTGTCGTAACCGCCGAACTTGCCGAGGGTGAAGAGCTCCGCCTGGGCATGCCCCAGCCGGCGGGAGAGTTCGACCCGCAGGAAGTACGGCACCCGCCCCTCCGCGCACCGCATCGGCTTGTCGACGAAGTCCTGCCGGCGGCTGCCGGGCGAGACGAACTCCACCGCCACGCATCGGGTAGCCCCGGCAACGGGAGGTATCGGTCGGCGAACTGGGTCGTCCACATGCCGTCGAGGTCGACGAGCGGGTCGACACGCATCGGCATCGCCAGGCGTGCACCTCCTCGGGGTGGTCAACGCGCCGCCAGCGTAGGCGTTTCTGTGGTGGTCGACACGGCGTGGAGAAAGTCGCGGGACATCGTCGTACGGCTGCGGCAGAGTGTCAGGGGTGACAGTGGATTCCACTCCTGACCGGGCGGCGCTGCGGAGCTGGCTGCCCGGGTTCCTGGCGCTGGCCGCGATCTGGGGCTCCAGCTTCCTGTTCATCAAGATCGGCATCGGGGAACTGCATCCGCTGCACCTCACCCTCTACCGGGTCGGCGCCGGCGCGCTGACCCTGCTGCTGGTGCTCGCCGTGCTGCGCGACCGGCTGCCCACCGAGCCCCGGGTCTGGGCGCACCTGACCGTGGTCGCCGCGTTCGGCGTCGCCGTGCCGTTCACCCTCTTCGGCTACGGCGAGCAGCGCGTCGAGTCGATGCTCGCGGGCATCTGGAACGCCACCACCCCGCTCATCGTGCTGCCGCTGGCCGTGCTGGTCTTCCGCACCGAGCGGCTGACCGCACGCCGGGCGGTCGGGATGGCGCTGGGCTTCGCCGGGGTGCTGGTGGTGCTCGGCGTATGGCAGGGGGTGGGCGGGGCGCACTTCACCGGGCAGCTGATGTGCCTGGGCGCGGCCGCCTGCTACGGCGTCGCCATCCCGTACCAGAAGAAGTTCGTCGCGGGCAGCGCGCACTCCGGGCTCTCGCTCTCGGCGGCACAGTTGCTGATCGCGACCGCCCAGCTCGCGGTCGTCGCGCCGCTGGTGGCGGGGGCGCCGCCGGCGCCGACCGGCCTCTCGGCCGAGGTGCTCGCCAGCGTGCTGGCGCTCGGCGCGCTCGGCACCGGCCTCGCCTTCGTCATCAACCTGCGCAACATCCGGGTCGCCGGGGCGAGCACCGCCTCCACCGTCACCTACCTGATCCCGGTGTTCGCGGTGCTCATCGGCGCCCTGGCCCTCGACGAGCAGCTCGCCTGGCACCAGCCGGTGGGCGCGCTCGTCGTGCTGCTCGGCGTCGCCGTCTCGCAGGGCCTGATCGGCCGCCGGCCCGGGCCCGCCAGCATCACCGAGCCGTCCACGGCCGCTGCCACTGCGGCTGCCGCCGTGCCTGCCGGTGGCGTCGTGCCGGCCGCTTCCCCGGTGCCGCCGTCGTCGCCGCGAGCCGTCTGAGTCGTCCGCGCCGTGCCCGCCGTCCGTGCCGTGCCGGGTGGTCGCGCGACGGGGGCCGGTGACGGCCGGGCGCAGCGGCCCGGCGCTCAGCGGGTGGCGTGGTCGCGTGCCCAGTCGACCAGCCGGTCGGCGTCCCAGGTGTTGACCACCCGGTCGGCGGGCACCCCGCACAGCGCGGCGCGCTCGCAGCCGAACCGCTGCCAGTCGAGCTGCCCGGGGGCGTGCGCGTCGGTGTTGACGGCGAAGTGGCAGCCCGCCTCCAGCGCCCGGCGGATCAGCCGCTTCGGCGGGTCCTGCCGCTCCGGGCGCGAGTTGATCTCGACGGCCACCCCCCGCTCGGCGCAGGCGGCGAAGACGGCGTCCGCGTCGAAGTCGCTCTCCGCCCGGGTACGCGGCCGGTGCGCCCGGTCGCCCGGCCCCTTCACCCCGGCCGGCCGGGACGACACCATCCGTCCGGTGCAGTGGCCGAGGATGTCCAGGTGCGGATTCGCGATCGCGGTCAGCATCCGCCGGGTCATCTTCGCCCGCTCGTCGTTGAGGCCGCTGTGCACCGAGCCGACCACCACGTCGAGCCGGGCCAGCAGCTCCTCGTCCTGGTCGAGCGACCCGTCGGCGAGGATGTCCACCTCGATGCCGGTCAGGATCCGGAAGCCCTCCGGCAGCGCCTCGTTGACCTTCGCCACGTGGTCGAGCTGCCGGCGCAGCCGGTCGGCGGTCAGCCCCCGGGCCACCTTCAGCCGGGGCGAGTGGTCGGTCAGCACCACGTACTCGTGGCCCAGCTCGACCGCCGCGAGCGCCATCTCCTCGATGGGGGAGCCGCCGTCGGACCAGTCGGAGTGGGTGTGGCAGTCGCCGCGCAGCGCGGTGCGCAACGCGGTGGCCGCCGCGTCCAGGTCGGTGCCCTCCGTGGCGAGCAGCCGGCGCAGGTAGACCGGCTCCTCGCCCGCGAGTGACTCGGCCACGCAGCGGGCGGTGACGTCGCCGACCCCCGGCAGTTCGGTGAGCTTGCCGGTGCGGGCCCGCTCGGTCAGTTCCCTCCCCGGCAGCGCGGCGAGGGCCGTGGCCGCCGACCGGAACGCCCGGACCCGGTAGGTCGCCTCGTTCGCCCGTTCCAGGAGGAACGCGATCCGGCGCAGGTCGGCGATGGGGTCCCGGGCGCTCATGCCATGGAAAATACGCCTCCGCGCCGCCGGTCGTCGCCACGACCGACGGCGCGGAGGCTCACGGGATCAGGCGTGCGGCAGCTTCACCAGCGACCGGTCGCCGATGCCGAGGGTGGTCGGGTTGTTTCCGATCGCCGACCAGACCTCCACCTTCACGGTGCCGTTCGACAGGTTGCCGAGGGCGCCGGTGGCCGAGTGCAGGCCGCTCTGCTGGGTGTAGCGCTCGTATCCGGGAACCGGGTCGGTGGCGAAGTAGCGGTACGTCTCCACCCGCTCCCAGCTGCCGTTGCCGGTCAGGTCGTAGGAGATGCGCACCTGCACCCCGTTGCCGACCGCGTTGCCGGCGTCGAGGAACAGGTCGAACGTGGTCTGCCCGCCGGCGTACGCCAGATCCAGGCCCGTCGCGGTGAACACCTGCGGGTTGGTCGGCGTGCCGTCGCGGTTCGCGCCGCCCGCGCCGGCCACCGTGGCGGTCGCCGGGCCGCCGGCCGCGGCCAGCCCGCCGCCGTCGTCGGCGGGGTGGTCGTGGGCGGCGTCGTGCCCGTGACCCCACCGGTCGCGGTGCCGCCGCTCCAGGTGTACGCCCCGCTGGTGGCCGTCTTCCCGGCGGGCACGTCGAGCCGGGTGCCGTCGGAGAACGTGACCGTCAGCGGCGCGGCGGTGATGTTGCTCGCCACGTAGGTGCGCGCGCCGTTGCGCTGGAACACCGCCGAGAGCGGGTGGTTGGCCGTGACCGCGGTGTGCACCGTCCCCAGGGCGGCGAGGTTGCGGATCCAGTGGAAGGTGTGCGCCCGGCTCTCGCCCTCCTCCGGGGTGTACCCGGGGTTGGCGCGGAGCTTCGCCAGCGCCGCGTCCGGGTCGCCGAGCGCCAGGAACTGCCAGTGGATGTCCTGCCACACCGTCGGTTCCCCGCCGTTGTTGCGCACCAGCTCCTGGTAGTTCGCCCGGTTGGACGCCGGGTGCTGGCCGAGATAGAGGTGCCCGCCGGTGATCGGGAGCATGTTGATGCCCTGGATCATCTCCGGCTCGGCGCTGAACCAGGTGGCGTACGCGCCGCCGTCACCCCAGACCATGCCGACCGTCGAGTGCCCGAACGCCGCCGGGTAGTTCTCGTTCGTCACGTCGAACCAGTACTCGTGGATCGCCGCGGCCTGCGTGGTGTGGATGAAGATGCCGGCGTCCCGGACGGCGGTGTTGCCGGTGGCCTGCCCCCACTGGATGAGGGCGTTGGCGAAGTTCATCCCCTCGGATGAGGACTCCTGGTTGTTGCCGGCGTGGAACGAGCCGTGTCCGGCGGCCCAGTCGTGCCCGGCGTAGATGTCGAAGTCGCGCAGGTACGGGAAGCGGCTGTCCGCGCGGTCGTAGTTGTTCGCGTCCCGGATCAGCAGGTCGATCATGCCGCCGTACTGGTCCTGCCGGGCCCAGGCCGGGTCGAACTTGGCCAGCGTGGCGGCGGCGGCGATGTAGTAGCCGTAGTGGAAGTGGTGGTCGTTCAGCTCCTGGTCGGAGCCGTAGGAGGCCGGGTAGCCGATGAGGGTTCCCCAGTTGCGGTCGTAGTGGAAGACGCCCTCGGTCTCCCCGGGCGTGGCGGTGAGCCAGTCGTTGAGCGTGCTCCGGATGGCGTTCAGCGCGGCGGTCCGGGTCTCGGCGTCGCCGACCTGGTCGGCGATCTCGGCGATCCGGGCGGCCCGGCCCAGGCCCTTGCCCGTCCAGTAGGTGTCGCCGCCGCGCTGGTCCATCGGGTTGCCCCGGACCGCCGCCAGCTGGCTGCGCAGCGTGGTCAGGTCCGCCCCGGTGCCGGTCGCGACGGCGGGGACCTCCGGCAGCACCCCGTGGAACTTCATCGAGGTGCGGAACGTGTCGACGCCGGCGAGCACCTTCATCCGGCCGCGCGCCGACGGGTAGGTGAGCGTCAGCGGGGTGGAGCCGGTCAGCGACCGCCACTGGTGCGGGTAGAGGCTGACGACCGTCCGGTTCGCGGTGCCCTCCCGGGCCGTCGTGGTGACGGCGTACGTGGTGGTCACGGTGCTGGTCGCCTGGTCGTAGGCGTACGAGACCCGGGTGCCGGTGACGTGCGCGTGGGCGTACCGGCCGTAGGTGGTGGCCAGCTCGGCGCGCGACGCGGCGTCGGTGCTCGGCGTGGTGGGCAGCAGGGCGACCGAGAAGTAACCCCGGCCGGCCAGGTTGGAGGTGATCCGGCCACCGTTGACGGACCAGCTGGCGCCGGTGGGCGCGTACGCGACGTAGTCGTGGCCGCGGACGGTGAAGCCGATCGTGGCGCCGCTGTTCGACCAGACCGTGGCGCTGCCGCCGGTGGCGTTGATCAGCGCGTCGCCGCCGGTGGTGCGGAAGTACGCGAACGGCAGACCGTGACCGATGGTGGCGCGCATGGTCCGGGCGCCGTCGTTCCAGTACGGGGTGACCGTCCAGTCGGTCCAGCCGTCGACCTTGACGACCGGGGCGCCGAGCGCGGCGACGCCGACCCGGATGTCCTCGGAGTACGTGTACTTGAACTCGCCGACGCCGGTCGCGGTGCCGCTGACGGTGGGCGTGGAAGTGGCCGAGAGGCCGAGGCCGTCGCCGAACGGCTGGTAGGAGACCGGGTGCGCGTGCAGCGGCTCGCTGTAGGAGCAGTTGGTCCGCTTCCACAGCAGCGACGACCACCAGTCGTTGGTGGGGATCGGCCCGGCGGGCGCGTCTGCGGTGGCGAACTGCCGGGGGTTGGTGGTCATGTCTCCGCAACCGGTGGGCAGGGGGCCCACGCGGTCGGTGGTGTAGCTGCCGGCGCCGACGGTGGCGGCCTGGGCGGGGGTGGTGGTCACGACGGCGAGGCCGCCGAGGGCGAGGGCCAGGGCGGAGGTGGCCGCCACGGCCCAGGTGCGGCGTGTCGCAGGAGGTGTCACAGTGCCTCCGGTCGGGGAGCGCCGGTCGGGGACGGGCGCGGTCTGCGGGCGAATTGTGCGGAAAGTTGCCTCAGAGAGCGCTCTCTTGCAGCGGGACGCTAGCCCAGGGCCGAGACTTCCGTCAATGTTTCCGAGCTATGAAGCGCTGATGACGACAAACGGGAGCGTGTCGTCAGTCGGTCGGCGGCGCCTTCGGACAGCCGTGCCGGCGGTGCCAGGCGGCCACCTCGACGGCCGGTTCCTTGTTGCCCTTGCGCCGCCACGAGTTCAGGTACGGCGCCGGCCACACCACGCCCCGCCGGATCCACCAGCCGTCCCGCCCGGTGCACGGCGGGGAGATGCCGAAGTGCAGGTGGCAGACGTTGTTCGCGTTCCCGGTCCGGCCCACCTCGCCGAGCCGCTGCCCGGCGCGCACCCGCACCCCGGCATCGACGCCGTCGGCGATGCGGCGCAGGTGCGAACCGTAGTAGCGCACCCCGTCGTCGCCGAGCAGCGACACCGACAGCCCGCCGTTGTGCGGCCCCCGCGGCCCGCGCTCGTCGAACCGGTCGACCCGGCTGACCTCCAGCAGGACGCCGTCCGTCACCGCCACGACCGGCTCGCCGCAGTCGGCGAAGATGTCCGTCCCCGGGTAGGCCGAGTGGGTCGGGTGGTAGGCGACCTTCGTCGCGCGTACCGGAAAGACGTGCGGCAGCCCGGCGCGGGTCGGCGCGGCCGACGGGCCGGTCGGGGCGGCGGCGCCCGTCGGGGTGGTGGCGCCGGTCGGGGTGACGACCGGCGGCGCGGGCTGCCCGGCCGTCGCCGGCAGGCTCGGCCGGGGGGCGCCGGGCGTCGTCCCTGGCCGGGTCGTCGCGCAGCCGGCGGCCAGGACCGGCACGAGCAACAGCAGGACCGGGTACGCCGGGCGTGCGCGGCGTCCGATCGTCGGCGAGGGCATCCGGTCATCCTGACAGAGTCGGTACGGTGGGACGAGGTCCACGCAGAGGGGAGGGTCGGTGACGACCGGACGGTACGCCTTCCCGCCCGAGCCGGACGCCGCGTTCCGGCCGGCGCCCCGGGTCCCCTCGGGGCTCTTCCCCTCCGGGCCGCCGTCGCGGCCCACCTACCGCGAACCGCACCCGGTCACCGGCGCGGGCGTCGCGTCCGGCGCCGCTCTGGCGACCGTGTGGCTGCTCCTGTTCGGCCTGCTCGGCCGCGGCGTGTCCGGGTACGCCTGGTGGACGCTGCTGGCCGGCGGGCTGGCCTGGCTGGTCGCGCTGCTGCTGGTCCGCGCGGGCGACCGGGGCGTGGCCACGGGGGTCGCGATCGTCACCGCCGGCGGGTGGAGCATCGCCGCCGCCATCGTGGCGGTGCGGTGGGCGTCGAGCGGGGACTGGCCGCTCTGGTGAACGCCGCCCGACCCGTCCGGCCCTGGTTCCGGCGGGCCCGTGGCTGCGCTGCGTCGCCGGCCGGCTGCGCAGCGAATCCCGCCTTGACGTGGCCGCCCGAACTCGGCACCCTCGGCGTTATGGCCTGGACCACTCCGCGGCTCGATCCCGAGCGCAGCCGCCGTCGCCAGCAGCTCCTCGCCGAGTTGGCGGGCGCCCGGGCGGTACGCCAGCGCGTACGGCCGCAACGGGTGCGCACCGAGCGGCTGCGGGAGCTGATCGCCACCCGCCGCCGGGTCGCCGGCTGACGACCGGCAGACTTTCCCCAGGATTGACCGGCCCTTCGGGGCGTTGACCGGTCGCCTGCCGACCCGACCGGCTAACGTGCACGCGTAACGGGTCGGCCTGCCGAGGCTCTTTTGGGGGAACCGTGTCGTACTTCGCTGCGGCCGTCGTGCGTGACGACACCGGTTGGACGGCCGCAGAGGTGAACCTGCGGGGTGTCACCGACATCGAGGACGTCGCCGACCGGCTGCGCGACGTCGACTCCGACGCCGACCTGTCGCTGCTCTTCGTCGAGGCGGACGACACGTACCTGGTGATCATGCGCCTCGACGAGGGGGAGGACCTGCGGGTCTTCGGCTCGGACTCGGCCTACGCGGAGGAGTCCCGGCTGGGCGCCCTGCTGGTCGGGGACCTGAAGACCTCGGTGACCGGGCTCGACGACACCGAGGAGCCGCGCCCGTCCGGCCGCGGCGACGAGGACACCGAGCAGCCCGCCGTCGATCCCGAGGCCGACCCGGTCGGCGAGGCCGACCTCCTGGCCGACCTGGGCATCTCCGCGCAGAAGCTGCTCAACCTCTGCGCGCGGGAGGGCATGATGCCGGCCGACGTCACCGCCGAGGTGTGCCAGGTGCTCGGCTGCGCCGACGAGGTCGAGGAGCTGCGTGAGGTCTGAGTCGGCCGGGCCGGGCCGGGCCGGGGCGGGCGGCGCCGAGCCGGCCGACGCGACCGACCCGGCGCTGGGCACCGTACGCCCCGGGCAGCCGACGCCGGGCTCGGCGGGCCGGGTCGGACCCGGCGCCCACGAAGGGCTGGCCGATCCGGACGGAGCCGGCCGGCGGCAGCGGCACGAACGGTGGATGCGCCGGGCCCTGGAGGTCGCCGTGACCGGCCCCGACAGCCCCGACGACTCCGACGACATCCCGGTCGGCGCCGTGCTCTACGGGCCGGACGGTGCCGAACTGGCGATCGGGCGCAACGAGCGCGAGCTGACCGGCGACCCGACCGCGCACGCCGAGGTGCTGGCGCTGCGCCGCGCCGCCGAACGGCTGGGCCGCTGGCGGCTCGACGGCTGCACCCTGGTCGTCACCCTGGAACCCTGCACGATGTGCGCGGGCGCGCTGGTGCTGGCCCGGGTGTCCACCGTGGTCTTCGGCGCCTGGGAGCCCAAGACCGGGGCCGCTGGCTCGCTGTGGGACGTGCTGCGCGACCGCCGGCTCAACCACCGGCCGGAGGTCTACGGCGGCGTCCTGGAGTCGGAGAGCGCCGCCCTCCTGCGCGCCTTCTTCCGCTGACCGGCTCAGGCACCCGACGTGACCGTGGTCACGAAGCCGCCCCGCCGTCCGTGGGGACGACGGGGCGGTTGCCGGAAGGAACTCAGGCGACGATCGTGTCCAGGGCGATCTCGACCATCTGGCTGAAGGTCTGCTCACGCTCCTCGGAGGTGGTCTTCTCGCCGGTCTTGATGTGGTCGCTGACGGTCAGCAGGGTCAGGGCGCGGGCCTTGAACCGGGCGGCGATCGTGTAGAGCGCCGCCGACTCCATCTCCACCGCCAGCACGCCGTAGTCGGCGAGGCTGTCGTAGAGGTCCGGGCGGTCGGTGTAGAAGGCGTCCGCCGCCAGGATCGGTCCGACCCGCATCGCGATGCCGCGCCGCTCGGCCACCTCGACCGACGTACGCAGCAGCCCGAAGTCGGCCACCGGGGCGTAGTCGATCAGCCCGTCGAAGCGCATCCGGTTCATGTTCGAGTCGGTGGACGAGCCGATCGCGGCGATCACGTCGCGCAGCCGCAGGTCCTCGGTCAGGGCCCCGCAGGAGCCGACCCGGATCAGGCTCTTCACGCCGTACTCGTTGACCAGCTCGTGGGCGTAGATCGAGGCGGAGGGCATGCCCATGCCGGAGCCCTGGACGGAGACCTCGACGCCGTTCCAGCGGCCGGTGAAGCCCAGCATGCCGCGGACCGTCGAGTAGCACCGCGCGCCCTCGAGGTAGGTCTCCGCGATCCACTTGGCCCGCAGCGGGTCGCCCGGCATCAGGACCCGCTCGGCGATCTCTCCCGGCTTCGCGCCGATGTGCGTACTCATGGCAAGGATCCTGCCAGGCCGCTCCGGGGCGTACCGGTTCGGCGTCCGAACCCGTGGTCATGTACCCTTCTCGGCGGTGGCGTGTCCGAGTGGCCTAAGGAGCACGCCTCGAAAGCGTGTGAGGGTTTACGCCCTCCGCGGGTTCAAATCCCGCCGCCACCGCCATTGAGATGCGATAACGCCCGGCAGATCCGCAAGGATCGACCGGGCGTTTCAGCTC
>NZ_JBPQTK010000110.1:0-21182 GCF_051386315.1 Micromonospora sp. URMC 107 | reverse complement strand
CGGCCTCCGCGCCCCCGGCCTCCGCGCCCCCGTTCTCCACGCCACCGGCCTCCGCGCCGCCGTTCCCCGGACCCTCGTTCTCCGGGCCCTCGTTCTCCGCGCCCCAGGCATCCGCGCCACCGGCGCCCGCGCCACCGGCGTCCGTGGCGCCGGTCGTGCCCGCCCCGGCGCTGCCGGCCTGGCCGCCGCCGACCAGCCCTGGCGACCGCCGCCCGGGCGGTGCCGAGCCGGCCACCGCGCCCCGGGAGGCGCGCCGGCTGGCTGGTCGCGCCGACGGCGGCTCCGACGGCGGCCCGGCCACGCGCGCCGGGCGGGCCGGGGGCGGCACCACGGGCCGCTACGACGGCGGGCCCGACCTGGGCACCATCTACGGTGCCGGTACCGAGGGCCCCGGCTTCAGCACCGTCTCGTTCCCGAGCAACCCGGTGGAGAACTCCGGCTCGCTGACCGGGCACATCCTGGCCCAGGGCTGGACGGAGACCCCCACCGAGGAGCGGTCGAGCACGACCAAGGTGATGGTCGTGCTGGCCGCCTCGCTGGGCCTGCTGGTGGCGATCAGCGTGCTGGTCGTGCTGCTCGCCAACGACACGGTGGGCGGGCTGGTGGGCGGCGTCCTGAGCAAGTGAGCCGCGTACGACGACGATGGTGAGCCCGCCCACTACCCGTCCGTGGTCCGGTGGCGGGCTCGTCGCTTCGCCGTACACTGGTGGGGATCACTGACCCGGCGCGCCCTGCGCGCCCATGGGCGATCTTGCGGGCGATTCGGCGGCGTTCAGCTGCGGCAGGCCATCGCGAAGATGCGCCCCGCTCGAAAGGCATTTCTTGACGACCTTTGCTGAACCCAGCACGTTTCCGACCGCCCTCGACACCGCCGACGCGCAGACCGCCGTCGAGCAGGACGGCACCGCCCAGGGCCAGGCCGCCCCGGTGACGCCCGAGGCCACCGACTTCGCCGCGCTGGGGCTGCCCCAGCCGCTGGTCCACGCGCTCGCCCGGCAGGGCATCACCACCCCGTTCGAGATCCAGCGCGCCACCATGCCGGACGCGCTCGCCGGCCGGGACGTCCTCGGCCGGGGCCAGACCGGCTCCGGCAAGACCCTGGCCTTCGGCCTTCCCCTGCTGGCCCTGGTGGCCGACCGCAACCGGGCCCGGCCGCTGCGCCCCCGGGCCCTGGTCCTGGTGCCGACCCGAGAGCTCGCGATGCAGGTCAACGACGCGCTGATGCCGCTCGGCAAGGCCGTCGGCGTGTTCCTGAAGACCGCCGTCGGCGGCGTGCCGTACGACCGGCAGATCGACGCCCTGCGGCGCGGGGTGGAGATCATCGTGGCCACCCCGGGCCGGCTGGGCGACCTGATCGCCCGGGGCGTCTGCCACCTGGACGACGTCGAGGTCACCGTCCTCGACGAGGCCGACCAGATGGCCGACATGGGCTTCCTGCCCGAGGTCACCGAGCTGCTGGCGAAGACGCCGGCCGGCACCCAGCGGCTGCTCTTCTCGGCCACCCTGGACGGCGACGTCGACGCGCTGGTCAAGCGGTTCATGACCGACCCGGTGACGCACTCCACCGCCCCGTCCACCGCTTCGGTGTCCACCATGGACCACCACATGCTGCTGATCCCGCCGCACGACAAGTTCCCGGTCGCCGCGTCCATCGCGGCCCGGGACGGGCGGACGATGGTCTTCGCCCGGACCCAGCTCGGCGTCGACCGGCTGGTCGAGCAGCTGGCCGCCGTCGGCGTACGGGCGGGTGGACTGCACGGCGGCAAGACCCAGCGGATGCGTACCCGCACGCTCGCCGAGTTCCGTGAGGGCCGGGTGAACGTCCTGGTCGCCACCGACGTGGCGGCCCGGGGCATCCACGTCGACGGCGTCACGCTGGTGCTGCACGTCGACCCGCCGAAGGACCCGAAGGACTACCTGCACCGTGCGGGTCGTACCGCCCGGGCCGGCGAGTCGGGCGCGGTGGCCACGCTGGTGCTGCCGAAGCAGCGGCGGACCACGCTCGCCATGCTGGAGAAGGCCGGCGTGGCACCGGCCGAGACCCGCGTGCGGGCCGGCGATCCGGCGCTCGCCGAGCTGACCGGCGCCCGCGAGCCGAGCGGCGTTCCGGTGCGCGTCGAGCCCGAGGAGCCGCGCCGGCACGGCGACCGGCCCGGCGGCCCGCGCCGCTACGGCGACCGGCCGCAGGGCGAACGCCGCTACGGCGACCGACCCACCGACAGCCGTGGCTACGGCGACCGCCCGCAGGGCGAACGCCGCTACGGCGACCGACCCACCGACAGCCGTGGCTACGGCGACCGCCCCCAGGGCGAACGCCGCTACGGCGACCGCCCGACCGAGGGCCGTGGCTACGGCGAGCGCGGCGAGCGGCGCTTCGGCGACCGGGGCGGTTTCCGGCCCGAGGGTCGGGGGCGCGACGAGCGGCCGCGCGACGAGCGGCGGGGCTTCGGCGGGCGTCCGCCGGCGCGCACCCACTGATCGTCAGCGTCATCTTCGGACGCCGTCGCGGGACCCAGGCCCCGCGGCGGCGTTTCCGCATCCGCTGCCGGTGTCGGCCGGGTCGCGTAACGTCCGGCTCATGCCGACCATGCCGAAGTCGCTCTTCTGGACCCGGACGGACACCGCCGGCACGGAGCACGCACTGTTCGACGACGGTCGTGGGCTGAGTGCGCGGGGCACGCTGACCGCCGTCGACCCGATCCCCTACACCTGCCGCTACCAGCTCGCCACCGACCCGCGGTGGGCCAGCACCCGCGTCGAGGTGGAGGCGGAGGGCGCCGGATGGCTGCGGAGCGTACGCCTGGAGCGGGTGGCCGACGGGTGGCGGGTGACCACCGCCGAGCAGGGTGACCTGGACGCGGCGCTGCTTGCGGCCGGCCACCCGCCGGTCGGGCTGCCCGGCACCGACGACCCGGGCCGGCTGGCCGGAGCGCTCGACGTCGACCTCGGCGGCGCGGCGCTGTTCAACACGCTGCCGGTGCACCGGCTGGGGCTGGCCGACGCCGCGGCCGACACCCCGCACCGGATCGACGTCGCCTGGGTGCTGGTGCCCGGTCTGCTGGTCGTGCCCGCCGAGCAGGTCTACACCCCGCTCGGCCCCGGTCGGGTCCGCTTCACCAGCGACACCTTCACGGCCGACATCGACCTCGACGGCGACGGCTACGTGCTGCGCTACCCCGGGCTGGCCGAGCGCGTCGACCCGCGCTGACCCGGCCACGGGCGTTCCCCCGGCCGGCTCAGGCCGACCGGGCGGCTCAGGCCGGGAAGACCAGCCGGCTCAGGCCGACCGGGCGGCTCAGGACGAGGACGATCAGCCTCAGGGCGAGGTCGACCAGCCGGCTCAGGCCGGCCAGGCGCCGGTGGTGAGGAAGCGCTCGACCGTCGCCAGGTGCGGCGTCGGGTCCAGCCCCTGGGCGGCCACCCAGTCGTCGGCGTAGTAGGTGTCGGCGTAGCGGTCGCCGGCGTCGCAGATCAGGGTGACCACCGAGCCGGTGCGGCCCTCGGCGAGCATCTCCGCGATCAGCCCGAAGGCGCCCCACAGGTTGGTGCCGGTCGAGCCGCCGACCCGGCGGCCGAGCACGGCCGATCCGGCGCGCATGGCGGCCAGCGAGGCGGCGTCGGGCACCTGGACCATCCGGTCCACCACCGAGGGTACGAACGACGCCTCCACGCTCGGCCGGCCGATCCCCTCGATGCGGGAGCCCCGCCCGGTGCGCACCGACCAGTCGGCCGCCTGCCAGGCGGGATAGAACGCGGAGTTCTCCGGGTCGACCACGCACAACTTGGTGGGCAGCCGCTGGTAGCGGGCGTACCGGCCGATGGTCGCGCTGGTGCCCCCCGTACCGGCGCCCACCACGACCCACGCCGGCACCGGGTGCCGCTCCAGGGCGAGCTGCGCGTAGATCGACTCGGCGATGTTGTTGTTGCCCCGCCAGTCGGTGGCCCGCTCGGCGTAGGTGAACTGGTCCATGAAGTGCCCGCCGGAGTCCTCCGCCAGCCAGCGGGCCTCGACGACCACCTTGGCCGGGTCGTCGACGAGGTGGCAGCGGCCGCCCTGGAACTCGATCTGGGCGATCTTCTCCGGCGAGGTGGAGGCGGGCATCACCGCGACGAACGGCAGCCCCAGCATCCGGGCGAAGTAGGCCTCGGAGACGGCCGTCGAACCGGAGGACGCCTCCACGATCGTGGTCTCCGGGCCGATCCAGCCGTTGCACAGCCCGTAGAGGAAGAGCGAACGGGCCAGGCGGTGCTTCAGCGAGCCGGTCGGGTGCACCGACTCGTCCTTGAGGTAGAGGTCGATCCCCCACGGCCGGGGCAGCGGAAACGGCAGCAGGTGGGTGTCGGCGGAGCGGTTGGCGTCCGCCTCGACGGCGGCGATCGCCTCGGTCACCCAGCGCCGGCTGGCCTCGTCGCACCGGTCGAGATGAGTCACGCCCGCAACCTAGCAAGCCGGCTCACCATGAGTCGTCCCCCACCCGGCGGCGCTGGCGGCGCTGACCGGCCCGGCCGGCCGCGAGGATCAGCGGGGCGAGCCGCACGGCGGCGCCGGGCAGCGCGTCGAGCAGCCGGACCTGCGCGCCGCGCCAGCGGGGGACGCTGACCACCGGGCGGGGCCGCCGGGCCAGCCGCGCGGCCCGCCGGGCCACCCGCTCGGGGGTCAGCAGCGTCCCGGTGAAGGAGGCCGCGGCGCCCGGGTCGTCGAGCCTGTCGTGCAGCATCGGCGTCCAGATCCCGTCCGGACACAGGCACGACACGTGTACGCGCCGGTGCCCGGCCAGCCGCAGGTCGGCGAGGGTGCCGATGCTGGAGGCGACCAGGGCGTGCTTGCTGGCCGCGTAGACGGTCTCGCCGGGCGCGGCCACCAGTCCGGCCAGGGAGACGACGTTGACCACGTGCCCGTGCCCCTGGGCACGCATAACGGCCAGCGCGGCGAGGGTGCCGTTCATCGCGCCGAGGGCGTTGACCTCGACCACCCGGCGGCGGGTCGCCGCGTCGTGCTCCCACGAGGGGCCGGTGACGAGGATCCCGGCGTTGTTGACCCAGAGGCCGAGCCCGCCCCGGCCGGCGGCCTCGGCGGCGACGGCGGCGCAGGCGTCGGAGTCGCGTACGTCCAGCGGGCGGGACCAGCCGCCCAGCGGCGCGGCGGCGCGGGCCACCGCCTCGGCGTCGTGGTCGGTGAGGAGCACCGGCCAGCCGTCGGCGTGCAGCGCGGCGGCGATGGCGCGGCCGAGGCCGCCGGCCGCGCCGGTGACCACGGCCGTTCCCGGGGCTGGCTTCGTCATCGGCGCACGCTATCGCCGCCCGGCGCCCCGCACCAGGGCCGCTCGGCCAGGGCGGCGGTCAGGCGGCGGGAGGCACGGGGGCCTGTGGCCGGTTCTCCCACTTGGTGGAGAGGGCGATGCCGGTCCGGGTGGAGGCGACGCCCGGGGTGCGGTTCAGCCGCACGATGAGCCGCTCCAGCTCGGCGATGGTGCCGACCCGGGCCTTGAGCAGGAACGACTCGACGCCGGCCATGAAGTAGCAGGATTCGATCTCGGGCATCTGCCGGAACGCCTCCAGCACGTCGTCGGTGTCGCCGCCGGAGTCCTCGACGATCCCGATCAGCGCGGTGACGGCGTAGCCGATCGCCTCGGGCTCCACCTCCGCCCGGTAGGCCCGGATCACGCCGCTGGACTCCAGCTTGCCGACCCGCTCGTGCACGGCCGGCGCGGAGAGGCCCACCTGCCGGGCCAGCTCGGCGTAGGACAGGCGGGCGTTGCTGCGCAGCAGCTCCACGAGGCTCAGGTCGATGGCGTCCACGGACTGTGACCCTAGCGGTCCGGGCGTAACGTCGGGCATCCGGCGCGCGTTGGACATGACGGGTTGTAGTCGTCCGCAAACTCGCAGTCAAGGGAGCCGTACGCAGGTAATATTTCCTAACTTCCCACTCAGTGCGTTTTTCGCGTTTGGCGGACAGGCCAGGTCGCTGGTGCTGTAATTGCCATACGTCCCTCATGACGGCTCTGGGCTCGCACCGGCCGGGGGCAGTGTGTTCAGCCGGGGGCTTCGTCGACGCGAGGAGGGGGCTGTGGACACTGGAGATCGCCTGCTGACACCGGGTGAAGTTGCCGCGCTGTTTCGGGTTGACCCGAAGACTGTGACGCGATGGGCAGCGGCGGGCCGGATAGGCAGCATCCGGACTCCAGGCGGGCATCGCCGGTTTCGGGAATCCGAGGTGCGGGCCCTGCTTGAGGGGGAGGGCATGTTGGACGAGGCGGAAGACGTCGGCAAACCGCGCAACGCGGGGCCGGCCGCCTCGACCGGGCCGGGCCCGGCCAACGCCGGCATGTACTGAATGGTGCGGATCGTCGCGGGGACCGGACGCAGGCTCCGGTCCGCGTCCGGTGAGCCGGGCCCGGTTCACTCCCGCGCCGCGCCCAGCTCACCCGACCAACGACGGAACAGCGTGTGCGGTACGCCGAGGGCGTCCAGCACCTTGCCGGCCACGAAGTCGACGAGCTGCGGGGCGGAGGCCGCCGCCCCCGCGCCGTAGAAGCCGGGACTGGCCGGCAGCACCACCGCCCCGGCGTCGTGCAGTGCGATCAGGTGCTCCAGGTGGCTGCGGGTCACCGGCGTCTCCCGGGGCACCACCACCACCGGCCGGCGCTCCTTGAGGTTGACCTCGGCAGCCCGCTGCAACAGGTCCTTGGAGAGCCCGATCGCGATGCCGGCGCAGGCCGCCGTGCTCGCCGGGACCACCACCATCCCGCGTACCCGGTAGGAGCCGCTGCTCGGCCCGGCGGCCAGGTCGCCGGCGGGCCAGTGCCGCACGTCGGCTCCCGCGAGGTCGCGGCCCAGCCAGGCGGCGAGGTCCTCGGCCCAGTGACCGTCCCGGAACGGGCGGCCGGTCTCGTCCAGGACGGTCAGCCGCGCGGCCCGGGAGACGATCAGGTCCACCGCCTCCCCGGCGTCGAGCAGCGCCCGCACGACGGCCGCCGCGTACGGCGTGCCGGACGCCCCGGAGACTCCGACCACCCATGGTTCGCGCATGCCCTCCAGCCTGCCTGGTCGCCCCCGCCCGACGTCGGGCACCCCGCCCGGAGCGTCCATGATGTCCGCCTCAGGCGGCGGTTGTCCCCCGAAGGGCGCGATGTCGGGTCGGGAGCGCGCCCATCCCGACGGCCTGACATGCTGCCGGTGGCGATTCGCACGGAAGCGGTTCGCACCCGGGAGGAATCGGTGATGACCGGCGAGGTCCTGCGGGCGCTACGGTCCGAGTGCCCCATCCCGCCCCGGCTCTCGCCGCACGCCGACCGGGTGCAGGAGTGGCTCGTCGGCGACCTGCTGCCCGGCCTCGGCCTGGCGGCCGACGACGCGGCGTCGCAACGGCTGGCGCACGCCAGCGTCGCCCGCTACGCCGGCCGGCTCTACCCCGGCGCCGCCGAGGCCGACCTGCGGGTGCTGACCGCCCTGTTCACCTGGTTCTTCCTGGTCGACGACGCGTGCGACGGGCCGGGCCGGCTCGGCCCCGACCAGATCCGGGCGCTGCGCGCCGGCACGCTGACCCTGCTGCACGCCGGGCCCCGGCTCCGGCACGCCGGCCTGACCGGGCCGCTGCGGCGGCTGCTGGTGCACGGGTGGCGGGAGCCGCGCCGGCGGATGCCGGCCCGCTGGCGGACGCGCTTCGCCCGGGCCGTCGCCGACCACCTCGACGGCACGTGGCGGGAGGCGGCGAACAAGGCGGCCGGCCGCCGCCCCGGCGTCGCGGAGTACGTCGCGCTGCGGCGCGCCACCTCCGCCGCGTACGTGTCGTATCCGCTGGTGGAGTTCGTCACCGGCCGCCCGCTGCCCGACCCGGTCCACCACCACCCGCTGCTGCGCGAGATCGCCGACACCGGCAACGACCTGCTCTCCTGGTACAACGACCTCGCCTCGCTGGAGCGCGACACGGCCACCTCCGGCGGGCACAACCTGGTCCTCGCGACGGTGGCCGAGCAGCGGGTGCCGGTGGAGACCGCGATCGGCCTGACGGTCGAGCGCTGGCGGGCGTCGATGCGGCGCTTCGTCGAGCTGGGTGCGGCGGTGCCGTCGTTCGGCCCGGCGCTGGACCGGGCGGTCGCCGACCACCTCGACGGGGTGGCGAACGCCGTCCGGGCCACCGTCGACTGGACCCTGGAGAGCACCCGCTACGGCGGCGGGGAGGGCCGTCTCGTCAACGCAGCCGGTGGCGGAAGGGCCGCTTCCTGACCACCGGGCACGGCGTCGTCGGGGCTGGACCTGTCGGCACGGCCGGGCCCGGACGCAGGCGACGACGGCCGGCGGCGGCCCCGGTCAGGCGCGCAGGCCGAGGCGGATCACCAGGTCGAGCAGGGCGAAGACGAACAGCGCGATGCCGACGAAGCCGTTGGCGGTGAAGAAGGCCCGGTTGACCTTGCTCAGGTCGGTCGGGCTGACCACCAGGTGCTGGTAGCCGAAGGCGAGCGCCGTCGCCCCCAGCCCGATCCACCAGAGCCAACCGAAGCCGATCAGCGCCCCGAACCAGACGAAGAGCGCGAACGTCGCCACATGCGCCACGGTGGAGGCGTGCAGCGCGAACCGCAGCCCGTAGCGGGCCGGCACGCTGTGCACACCGATCCGCCGGTCCACCTCGGCGTCCTGGCAGGCGTAGATCAGGTCGAACCCGCCGATCCAGAGGCCGACGGCCACGCCGAGCAGCCAGGCCGGCCAGGAGCCGTCCAGGGTGCCGGTGACGCCCAGCCAGGCGCCGACCGGCCCGACAGCCTGGGCGACGGCCAGGATGGCGTGCGGCCAGTTGGTGAACCGCTTGCCGTACGGGTAGACGACCAGCGGCACCACGGCGAGCGGCGCGAGCACCAGGCAGAGCGGGTTGAGCAGGGCGGCGGCGGCGAGGAAGACCACGAGCGCGACGGCCGCGCCGGTCCAGGCCGTCCGCACGCTGACCGCCCCGGTGACCAGTTCCCGGGAGGCGGTACGCGGGTTCCGCGCGTCGATCCGGCGGTCCAGGATCCGGTTGGCGGCCATCGCGAACGTCCGCGCGCCGACCATCGCCACGGTGATCAGCAGCAGGTCCAGCCACCGGACCCGCCCCCCGTCGACCTGCATGGCGGTCAGCGCCGAGAGGTACGCGAACGGCAACGCGAACACGGAGTGCTCGATCGCCACCAGCTTGAGGAAGGACTTGACCCGGCCCGGTCGCTCCACCGGTTCGACGGCGGTGGCCATCAGATGCCGTACTCCTTCCAGCGCTTGTCGACCAGGGAGACGACCTCGGGGGCCATCCGCATCTCCTCCGGCCAGCCCCGGGTGTAGCCCTCCTCGGGCAGCTTGCGGGTCGCGTCGACGCCCGCCTTGCCGCCCCAGAACTGTTGGTAGGAGGCGTGGTCCAGGTGGTCCACCGGCCCCTCGGTGAGCAGCAGGTCCCGGGCGTAGTCGACGTTGCCGAAGGCGCGGAAGGCGACCTCGTTGTAGTCGTGCACGTCGCAGTCCTCGTCGACGATCACGATCAGCTTGGTCAGCGACATCATGTGCGCGCCCCAGATCGCGTTCATCACCTTCTGCGCGTGCTTCGGGTAGCGCTTGCGGATCGACACGATCGCGCAGTTGTGGAAGACCCCGGCGGCGGGCAGGTCGTAGTCGACGATGTCCGGGATCAGGAAGCGCAGCAGCGGCGCGAAGATCCGCTCGGTGGCCTTGCCGAGGCCGTGGTCCTCCTGCGGCGGCTGCGACGTGACGATCGAGTGGTAGACCGGGGCACGCTGCATGGTCATGCACTCGATGTGCATGACCGGGAAGGGCTCCACCGGGGTGTAGAAGCCGGTGTGGTCGCCGAACGGGCCCTCCGGGAGCCGCTCACCCGGCTCGATGTAGCCCTCCAGGACGATCTGCGCGTGCGCCGGCACCTGAAGCGGGACCGTCAGGCAGTCCACCATCTCGACCCGCTCCCCGCGCAGGTACCCGGCGAACAGGTATTCGTCGATGTCGGCGGGAAGTGGCGCGCTGGCCGAGTAGGCGACCGCGGGGTCGGTGCCGATGGCGATCGCCACCGGCAGCCGCTGCCCGAGCCGCTCGGCGACCGCGTGGTGCGCCGTGGAGTTCTTGTGGATCTGCCAGTGCATGCCGATGCTGTTCCGCGAGTGCTGCTGCAACCGGTACAGCCCCAGGTTGCGCTTGCCGGTCTCCGGGTGCTTCGTGTGGGTCAGCCCGAAGTTGTGGAAGATCCCGCCGTCGCCCGGCCAGACCTGCAGGCCCGGCAGCCGGTCCAGGTCGACGTCGTCGCCCCGGTAGACCACCTGCTGGCAGGGGGCGGTCCTGACCTTCTTCGGCGGCATCGACGTGAGCTGCCTGACCTTGCCGAGGCCGTCCATCATCCCGGAGAGGCCCACCGGCAGCTCCGGCTTGAGCATGTTGCCGAGCCGCTCGCCAATCTCGTCCAGCGACTCGACGCCGAGCGCCATCGCCATCCGCTTCTCGGTGCCGAAGAGGTTGATCGCCACCGGCATCTCGCCCCGGGTGGGCCGCTCGAAGAGCAGCGCGGGGCCGCCCGCGCGGACCGTCCGGGTGACGATCTCGCTGATCTCCAGGGTGGGGTCGACCGGGGCGCTCACCCGCCGCAGTTCGCCCGCGCGCTCCAGCGCCGCGAGGAAGTCCTTGAGATCGGTGTACGGGAAGCCACGAGCCGCCATGCCTGCCAGTCTCCCGCACCGCTCCGGGCGGCGACCACGCCGGGTGGTGTGACACCGGCGATCAGCCGGCCGGCTCCCAGGCGCACGCGGCCACGGGCGGGTCGAGCGGGGCGCCGGTGAGCCGGTTGGCAAAGGTGGAGATGGTGTACGTGCCCTCGACGTGCCCGGCTGGTTCGGCGGCTGACCCGGGCGGTGTCCAGGGCCCCTGTGCCGTTCCGTCAGGCGCGGCGGCGGGGAGTCAGTCGAGGCCGCCGTAGGAGTGCAGGCCCTCGAAGAAGATGTTCACGCCGAACAGGTTCATCAGCATGGTGAGGAAGCCGACGACGGCGAGCCAGGTCGCCACGTTCCGCTTCACGCTCGGGGTGGCCCGGGCGTGCAGGTAGCCCGCGTAGATCACCCAGGAGATGAACGACCAGGTCTCCTTCGGGTCCCAGCCCCACGGCCGCCCCCAGGCCGCCTCGGCCCAGATCGCCCCGGCGATCACCGCGAAGGTGAAGACCGGGAACGCGAAGGCGTGCAGCACGAAGGTCAGCCGCTCCAGCGCCGCCGCCGCCGGCAGCCGCTTCGCCAGCGTGTACGGGAAGCTCCGCCGGCCCTGCTCGTAGCCGGCGCGCATCAGGAACGCCACCGCCGGCACCGCGCCCAGCAGGAAGATGCCGGAGGCGAAGACGATGGTCGAGACGTGGATGACGAACCAGTACGAGTTGAGCGCCGGCACCAGCGGCACGATCGGGGTGTAGAGCACCAGTTCGGCGGTCGCCACCAGCAGCACCATCACCAGCGACAGGAACAGCCCGAGGCGGCGCAGCTGCGGCCGCTTCCAGAGCACCACCAGCCAGGCGGCGGCACCGATCCAGGAGCCCGTGAGCACGAACTCGTACATGTTGCCCCAGGGCATCCGGTCGGCGGCGAGACCGCGCGTGACCAGCGCCCCGAGGTGCAGCAGCGCCCCGAGCGCGGTGGCCGCGACGGCGACCAGGCCCGCCAGCCGGGCGCGCCCGGCGGTACGCTCCGCCGCCGACGGCCCGGTCTCGACGGGTACGACCGGGGTGCCGCCCCCCGCCGCGCCGACGCCTGCGCCGACCAGCTCGCGGGCCGGCGCCGCGGGCACCCGGGCGCGGGAGTTGCCGAGCGCGTACTCGACAGCGTGGCTGATCATCGCGACCAGGTACACCAGGATCGCGAACGACACCAACTGGTCGGAGAGTGCGGACATCACTCGGCTCCTTCTCGCGCTCCGGCCCGGTCGCCGCCGTCGCGGTCGACGCCGGCCTCCTCGTCCGACCGCCCGTCGCCGCCGATCGCGGCCACGAGCTGCGCGAACTCGTCGGCGAACCCGGGATGGTCGGTGCGCGGCAGGCCACCGGCCTCGACCAAACTACTACCGCCCGTCGGAGATCCACTCGTGGGGTCGGCGGCACCGGCCGGCAGCACCCGGAAGAAGACCCGGCGACGCCGCCCGAACAGCGAGCCCATCAGCCCGACCAGCAGGACGGCGGCGCTGACCAGCAGCAGCGTCGAGCCGGGGTCGTAGCGGACCGAGAGGGTGATGTACGGCTCGGTGCCCAGGAACTCGACCGTGGTGCCGTCGTCCAGCTTCCAGGTCTCGCCCTTGCGGAGCAGCTTCGTGCCGACCTCCTTGACCTTGCCGGCGCGCACCTGCCGCTGGTCCAGCTCGTAGACCGAGCCGGGGATGCCGGCGTCCATGCCGAGGTTGCCCCGGTACGCGACGAGGTTCAGCGCGGGGTTCCGCTCGGTGGGGTACTCGGAGCGGGCGAACGGCGCGGCGGCCGGCGCGGTCGGCAGGTAGAGGCCGGAGAAGGCCATCTGGAGGTTCGGGTCCCGCTCACCCGTCGCGGGGTCGACGTTGATGTCCGGGAAGGCCGCCAGGCCCTCGCTGGTCAGCCCGACGTCGCCGGTGGTCAGGAACGGGAAGTTGCTGGTCTGGCTCTTGCCGAACCGGTCGGTGTAGCGGATCACCGGGGCGTAGCCGTGGCCGAGCAGGTAGACGTTCGCGCCGTCGAGGCGCAGCGGGGCGTTGACCGAGAAGTTGGCCTGCCGCCGCTCGCCGTCGGCCTCGTCGACGGTCACCCTGGCGTCGAAGAACTCCGGCTGGCCGGACTCCAGGAACCGGGCCTCGAAGTCGTCGAGCCGGATGCAGAAGCCCGGCAGGTCGGCGCTGTCGACGCGGGGGCCGAGCTTGCTCTCGGCGTACTGCTGGCGGGTATTGCAGAACGCGTTGTCCTCGCCGGCCACCAGCAGCTTGTTGCCGCTCCAGCCGTACCAGGAGCCGAGCGCGACGCCGACCAGCACGACCACCAACGAGCTGTGGAAGAGCAGGTTGCCGGTCTCCTTCAGGTAGCCCTTCTCGGCGGAGACCTCGTCGCCGCGCACCACCACCCGCCAGCGCCGCCGGCGCAGCGCCGCCGCGATCGCCGCCGCGCCACCCTCCGGGGCGGGCAGCACGGCGTGCTGCGGCAGTCGGTCCAGCCGCTTCGGCGCGGCCGGCGGCTTCGACCGCAGCGCCCGCGCGTGGTCGCGCAGCCGGGGCGTGATGCAGCCGATCAACGAGGTGAAGAGCAGCAGGTAGATCGCGGAGAACCAGACCGAGCCGAACGCCTCGAAGGCGCCGATCCGGTCCAGCACCGGGGCCAGGTCGGGGTGCGCGGTGAAGTAGTCCCGCACGTCCTCCGGGTTGACCCCGCGCTGCGGCAGCACCGAGCCGGGGATGGCGGCCACCGCGAGCAGGAAGAGCAGCACCAGGGCCGTACGCATGCTGGTGAGCTGCCGCCACGAGTTGCGCAGCAGGGCCAGCAGGCGGTTGGGCCGGCGCCGGGGAGCCTCGGCCGGCGGCGCCGGCCGCTCGTCGACGGCGGTCATCAGATGCTCACCTCGCCCACCCCGACGGTGGTCTGCAACCAGATCACGAAGTTCGTCCAGCCGCCGGTGACCAGCGCGAGGCCGATCAGGATCAGCAGCGCGCCGCCCAGCCGGGTGACCCAGCGGCTGTTGCGCCGGACGGCGCGGAACACCCCGAGCAGGCGCTCGAAGCCCAGCCCGAAGACGACGAACGGCAGCCCCAGCCCGAGGCAGTACGCCACGGCGAGCACCACGGCCCGGTCGGTCTGCCCGCCGACGGCGGCCATCCCGATCACCGCGCCGAGGGTCGGGCCGACGCAGGGCACCCAGCTGAGCGCGAAGACCGCGCCGAAGACCGGCGCGCCGAGCAGCCCGGCGGCGGGCAGCCGCTGGATCCGGAACTCCCGCTGCAACCCGGGGAGCAGCCCCGCGTAGCTCAGCCCGAGCGCCACGATCAGCGCGCCGATGACGATCTCCAGCGTCCGCTCGTACTCGAAGAAGACCCTGCCGACGCCGGCGAAGAGGATCGCGGTGGCGGTGAAGACGACGGTGAAGCCGGCGATGAACAGCAGCGTGCCGGCGAGCACCCGGCCCTTGACCGCGGCCCTCGGCGCCTCGGTGCGCTCCCGCACCGCCACCCCGCCGCCGGCGCTGTCGGCGCTGTCGGCGCTGTCGTTCCTCACGCTCGGCCGGCGGGTCTCAAGGTCCGCGCCGGCGAGGCCGGTGACGTACGACAGGTAGCCCGGCACCAGCGGGAGCACGCACGGCGAGAGGAAGCTGACGAGTCCCGCGAGCGCCGCCGCGCCGATGGCGAGCAGCAGCGGACCCGACTGGGCCAGTTCCCGGAACGTCTCGCCCATCAGCGGGAACCGTTGGGGGCCGGCCGCTCGGCCGCGATCCGCTCGACGATGGGCTGGAGGCCCTCCTGCTTCACCGCCGCCCGGATCACCGCGGCGATCCGGCCGTCCCGGTCCAGCACGACGGTGGCCGGGATCGTGTTCGGCGGGATGTCCAGGGCGAGCGCCAGCCGGCTCGGCGGGTCGAAGAGACTCGGGTAGGTGACCTTGAAGCTCTCCTCGAAGGCGAGCGCCTTGTCCCGCTGGTCCTGGATGTTGATGCCCAGGAAGGTCACCCCGGAGGCCTTCGTGGCCTGGTACGTGTTCTCCAGGTCGTCCGCCTCCGCCCGGCACGGCGCGCACCACGAGCCCCAGAAGTTGACCACCACGACCTGGCCACGGTCCTTCGCCACGTCGTGGCTGCCGCCGGTGAGCAGCTCACCGGCGAGCTTCGGGGCGGCCGAACGCTGGTCGGGGGCGCACTCGATGATGCCGCCGGAGTTGTCGCACGCCTTCTCGCCGTCACGCGACGAGCAGCCGGCCAGCGCCACCGTCACGACGGCGGCGAGCAGACCCGCGGTCCACCTCCGGGCGTTCATCAGGCCCCCTTGGCCGTCCTGGCTGTCGGCGACATCGCGATCAGGTGGGCGGCCGGCTCGGAGTAGCCGATGCCGACGACCTTGGCGCCGTCGAAGTGGAAGGAGGTGAGGCTGGCCAGCCCGCACTGGCGCTTGCGCGGGTCGTGCCAGAGCCGCTTGCGCTCCACGTACCGGCGCAGCGTCCAGATCGGCAGCTGGTGGGAGACCAGCACGGCCTCGCGCCCCTCGGCGGCCACCCGGGCGGCGTGCACGGCGGCGAACATCCGCTCCGCGATCGCGCGGTAGGCCTCGCCCCAGGACGGGGTGACCGGGTCCCGCAGCACCCACCAGTTGCGGGGGTCGCGGAACGAGCCGTCGCCGGGAGAGACCTTCTTGCCCTCGAACCAGTTGGCGCTCTCGATGAGCCGCTCGTCCACGCCGACCGGCAGCCCGAACTGCGCGGCGATCGGCTCGGCCGTCTGCTGGGCGCGTTCCAGCGGGCTGGCCACCACGTGCACGACCTCCCGCTCGGCCAGCCCCTGCGCGGCGGCCTTGGCCATCTGCACGCCGAGCTCGGAGAGCCGGAAGCCCGGCAGCCGGCCGTAGAGGATGCCCTCCGGGTTGTGCACCTCGCCGTGCCGCAGCACGTGGACCACGGTCTTGCTCACCGCTGCGCCCCCTTCGTTCGCGACTGCGGGGCTCGCAAACCCGGCTCACTCCTCGCGCTCACCGCTGCGCCCCCTTCGTTCGCGACTGCGGGGCTCGCAAACCCGGCTCACTCCTCGCGCTCACCGCTACCCCCCGTGACCCGCCGCCGCAGCAGCGTTGGCCGCCACCGGCAGCGCGGCGGCGATCTGCTCCAGAGCGGCGTCGTCCAGCGCCGCAGACACGAACCACGCCTCGAAGGCGCTCGGCGGCAGGTAGACGCCGCCGGCGAGCATCGCGTGGAAGAACGCCTTGAAGGCCGGCACCTGCTGGGTGCGCGCGCTGTCGTAGTCGACCACGTCGGCGTCGGTGAAGAAGACCGAGAACATGTTTCCCGCGTACGACAGCCGATGCGGGACCCCGGCGGCGGCGAGCGCGTCGGCGGCGAGCCTGCCCACGACGGCGGCCGTGTCGTCGAGCCTGCGGTAGAGCGCGTCGTCGGCCAGCCGCAGGGTGGCCAGGCCGGCGGCGCAGGCCAGCGGGTTGCCGGAGAGGGTGCCGGCCTGGTAGACCGGGCCGGCGGGGGCCAGTCGCTCCATGATCTCCGCGCGCCCGCCGAACGCCGCGGCCGGCAGCCCACCCCCCATGACCTTGCCGTACGTCCACAGGTCGGCGTCGGACGGGTCGAGGCCGTGCCACCCGGCGCGGGAGACCCGGAACCCGGTCATCACCTCGTCGACGATGAGCAGCGCGCCGTGCGCGTGCGCGATCCGGGCGAGCTGCTGGTTGAAGCCGTCGCGCGGGGCGACCACGCCCATGTTGCCGGCGGCGGCCTCGGTGATGATCGCGGCGATGTCCTGGCCCTCGGCGGCGAACGCCTGCTCCACCGCGGCGAGGTCGTTGTACGGCAGCACGATCGTGTCACCCGCCGCCGCGCCGGTCACCCCCGGCGAATCGGGCAGGCCGAGGGTCGCCACCCCCGAGCCGGCGGCGGCCAGCAGGCCGTCGGAGTGCCCGTGGTAGCAGCCGGAGAACTTCACGATCCGGGGGCGGCCGGTGAAGCCGCGGGCCAGCCGGATCGCCGACATGGTGGCCTCGGTGCCGGAGTTGACCAGCCGGACCTGCTCGACCGGGGTGCGGTCGACGATCTCGGCGGCCAGCTCCACCTCGCCCGGAGTGGGGGTGCCGAAGCTGGTGCCCCGGGTCGCGGCCGATCTGATCGCGTCCACGACCTCCGGGTGCGCGTGGCCGAGGATCAGCGGTCCCCAGGAGGAGACCAGGTCGACGTAGCGCCGGTCGTCGGCGTCGTAGAGCCAGGGCCCCTCCCCCCGGACCATGAAGCGCGGCGTGCCGCCGACGGCACGGAACGCGCGCACGGGGGAGTTCACCCCGCCGGGCACGATGGCCTTGGCGCGGTCGAACAGGGCCTCGGAGGCCGGTGCTTCGGCCGGGTAGCGGCCGGATCCGGCGGGAAACATATCGGTCACGATGCCGCCATTGTGTCAGCGCCGGGCGGCGAATCGGCAGGCACCCCGCACCGGGGTTACCAGGCTCACCCGGTCCGGCCTCCCACCGCCCTTCCCGGGTGGTGCCGTTCCCGCCCCTCCGGGGTGCCGGGAAGGAGGGCGTTTCCGGTCTCGGGAGCAGGGCCGGCGCGCTCGGCGGGCTCGGTCGTCACCGCTCGACAGGCCGGGTGGTCCGGATCGCGCTAGGCTGACCCGGTGGATCGTGCCGAACTGTCCATCACGCTACACCGGACGGGCGACGAAGCTGTGCTTCGCCTGGCCGGTGAGATCGACATGCTCACGGCCGCCCAGCTGTCGACCGTCGTCAACGAGGTCCTCGCCGATCCACCACCGCGCATCGTGCTCGACCTCGGCGGGGTCACCTTCTGCGACTCGCAGGGCCTGGGCACCCTCGTCGTACTCAGCCGCAAGGCCAGCCACGCGCAGAGCCTGCTGATCCTGACCAACGTCGGCGACTTCCTGCTCCGCGTCCTGGACATCACCGGCCTGCGCAGCGCCCTGATGATCCGCAACGACCAGACCACCGGCTGACCCACCCCCTCCCGCCCCCGGTCCCCAGCCCCCCCGCCGAGTCGATCATGAGGTTGGCCGGGGACAATTCGGCCATTTCGCACCGCTAACGTCATGATCGACGAGGGGCGGGCGCCGGGCTGGGCCGGGCGCCGGGCTGGGCCGGGCGCCGGGCCGGGCCGGGCCCGGGCCGGCAGGGTGGGTCAGGGGGTGTTGCCCCAGCGGGCCTGTTCGAGGAGCTGCACCGCGCGGTCGAGGGAGTCCGGATCGTCCAGGCGCAGCATGGCGGTGGCCTCGTCGACCGCGTCCGTCAGCACCCGTAGCTGCGCGTCCCGCTCCCGCACCAGATCCGACTGGGCCGCGAGCTGCCGGGTCTTCACCCACAGCTCGACGAAGACCGACACCTTGGCCCGCAGCACCCACGGGTCGAACGGCTTGGTCAGGTAGTCGACCGCGCCGACCGCGTAACCGCGCAGCGCGAGCTGGGCGTCCCGGTCGGCGGCGGTGAGGAAGATGATCGGCACGTGCCGCGTACGCTCACGCCGCTTGATGTGGCTGGCCGTCTCGAAGCCGTCCATGTCCGGCATCTGGGCGTCCAGCAGGATCACCGCGAAGTCGTCGACCAGCAGCTGCTTCAGGGCCGCCTCGCCGCTCTCGACGGCGACGGACTGGACCGGCAGGCCCTGGAGAATCGCCTCCAGTGCCATCAGGTTCTCCCGGCGGTCGTCCACCAGCAGCGCCTTCGCCATCTGGGTCACGAACTCTCCTCGGTTCGGCTGCCGCTGATCCAGGACGACATGAGTTCGATCAACTCGTCCAGGTCGACGGGCTTGGTGATGTAGTCACTTCCTCCGGCCGCCAGCGCCGACTCGCGGTCGCCGGGCATGGCCTTCGCGGTCAGGAAGACGATCGGCAGGTCGGCGAACCGGTGGTTGCGCCTGATCTGTCGGGTCGTCTCGTACCCGTCCTGATCGGGCATCATCGCATCCATCAGGACGATGTCCACCTCCGGATGCTCGGCCAGCAGGCGAACGCCGTCCGCCCCGTTGTCCGAGTACAACACGGTCAGGCCGTGCAGTTCCAACGCGCTGGTCAGCGCGAAGACGTTCCGGACGTCGTCGTCGACGATCAGCACGGTGGCGCCCTCCAGCCGCCGGGTGGCCGGCGTGGAGGCCGGCTCGGGCAGCTCCGGCGGCGGCATGAGCAACGAGGACGGCAGTCCGGCCCGCGCCGGTGACGGCGGCAGCGGCGCGACCACCGCGTCCGGCGCGAGCACGTCCGGCACGAAGAGGGTGAACGTCGAGCCCTGGCCGGGCGCCGACGCCACCACGATGCTGCCGCCCAGCAGCCGCGCCAGGTCCCGGCTGATCGACAGCCCCAGCCCCGTACCGCCGTAGCGGCGGCTGGTGGTGCCGTCGGCCTGCTGGAACGCCTCGAAGATCAGCGACAGCTTGTCGTCGGAGATGCCGATGCCGGTGTCGACCACGGTGAACGCGATGACCTGCCGCGCGTTGGTCAGGGCCGGCACGTCGAAGACGGCGTTGTCGGGCGCCAGCCCGATCCGCAGCGTCACCGTCCCGTTGTCGGTGAACTTGACCGCGTTGGAGAGCAGGTTGCGCAGGATCTGCTGGAGTCGCTGGGCGTCGGTGACCAGCGCCTCCGGCAGGTCCCTGCCGACCCGCACCTGGAAGTCCAGGCCCTTCTCCTCGGCCTGCGGCGCGAACGCCTGCTCCACGTAGCCGCGGATCTCGTCGAACCGCACCGGCGTGGGCTCGACGTCCATCCGCCCCGCCTCGATCTTGGACAGGTCCAGGATGTCGTCGATCAGCGACAGCAGGTCGGAGCCGGCGCCGTGGATCGTGCGGGCGAACTCGATCTGCTTCGGCGTGAGGTTCCGCTCCGAGTTCTCGGCCAGCAGCCGGGCCAGCAGCAGCAGCGAGTTCAGCGGCGTACGCAGCTCGTGGCTCATGTTGGCGAGGAACTCCGACTTGTACGCCGACGCCCTCGTGAGCTGCTGGGCCTTCTCCTCCAGGCCGAGCCGGGCCAGCTCGATCTCCCGGTTCTTCGTCTCGATGTTGCCCTTCTGCTCCGAGAGCAGCTGCGCCTTGTCCTCCAGCTCGGCGTTGGTGCGCTGGAGCTCCGCCGACTGCTCCTGCAACTCGTGGGCGAGCCGCTGGGACTGCGCGAGCAGTTCCTCCGTACGCCGGTTGGCCTGGATGGTGTTGACGGCGATGCCGGTGGTGAGCACGAGCCGCTCCAGGAACGACAGGTGCAGCTCGGAGAAGGCCGCGACGCTGGCGAACTCGATGACCCCGAGCAGCTCGCCCTCGAAGAGCACGGGCAGCACGACCAGGTCGGCCGGCGGGGTCTCGGCGAGCCCGGAGCGGAGCATCAGCTTGCCGTCCGGCGCCCCGCCCATCCGGATCGTGCGGCGGGACAGGGCGGCCTGGCCGACCAGCCCCTCGCCGGGGCCGAAGGTGACCTCGTGCCCCCGGGCGACGTAGCCGTACGAGGCGGTCAACCGCAGGCGCATCACGCCCTCGGACGTGTCCGCCAGGAAGAACGCGCCGAGCTGCGCGTCGACCAGCGGGGTCACCTCCATCATGATCATGCGGCAGACCTCGCCCAGGTCACGCTGCCCCTGGAGCAGGCCGCCGATCCGGGCCAGGTTCGAGTCGAGCCAGCCCTGCTCGGCGTTCTTCTTGGTCGTCTCCCGGAGGGTGACGATCATCTGGTTGATGTTGTCCTTCAGCTCGGCGACCTCGCCCTGCGCCTTGACCGCGATCCGCTGGGTCAGGTCGCCCCGGGTCACCGAGGTGGAGACCTGCGCGATGGCGCGCAGCTGGGTGGTGAGGGTCGAGGCGAGCTGGTTGACGTTCTCGGTGAGGTCCCGCCACGTGCCCGAGACGCCCTTGACCTGGGCCTGACCGCCCAGCTTGCCCTCCGTGCCCACCTCGCGCGCGACGCGGGTCACCTCGTCGGCGAACGACGACAGCTGGTCCACCATCGTGTTGACGGTGGACTTCAGCTCCAGGATCTCGCCCTGGGCGTCGACCGTGATCTTCTGCGACAGGTCGCCCTTCGCCACGGCCGTGGTGACCGAGGCGATGTTGCGCACCTGCGACGTCAGGTTCGACGCCATCGAGTTCACGTTGTCGGTCAGGTCCCGCCACGTACCCGAGACGCCCTTGACCTGGGCCTGACCGCCCAGCTTGCCCTCCGTGCCCACCTCGCGCGCGACGCGGGTCACCTCGTCGGCGAACGACGACAACTGGTCCACCATCGTGTTCACCGTCGACTTCAGCTCCAGGATCTCGCCCCGGGCGTCGACCGTGATCTTCTGCGACAGGTCACCCTTCGCCACGGCGGTGGAGACCTGGGCGATGTTGCGCACCTGGGCGGTGAGGTTCGACGCCATCGAGTTCACGTTGTCGGTCAGGTCCCGCCAGGTGCCGGCGACGCCCCGCACCTGGGCCTGACCGCCCAGCTTGCCCTCCGTGCCCACCTCGCGCGCGACGCGGGTCACCTCGTCGGCGAACGACGACA